>DASVNY010000619.1:0-2698 GCA_036383615.1 Chitinophagaceae bacterium | reverse complement strand
GAAATAATGTTTATCCAATTCGCAAACTGGTCAAACAACCTATAAACTATCATTCCGAGCACTCCCTCGGAATGATCCCTATCGATTAAATGCATAATGCAGAAAACTGACGAAGTGTTTTCATTCGAAATAATGTTTATGCAGTTCGCAGGCTGGTCAACCAACTTAAACTATCATTCCGAGCACTCCCTCGGAATGATCCCCATTGGCTCAATGCATAATACAGGGAACTGGCTAAATGTTTTCCAATTCAAGGCAATGCTTATTCAACTTGCAAACTGACCAACTTTCAAACAATCATTCCGAGCATTTGCTCGAAATGATATCCGTCGGTGCAGGTTCAAAGCGTCGATGCCTGGCTGTTTCTGAGATAATCCATCTATCCAAAAGGGGGTAATGACCAAGAATTGGCGTTGAAAAAACGGACAATTAGGAGTAAAAAACTGATATAAGGATAGTTTGCGAAACTTAAATTAGCGCATGGCTAAAGAAATTCTAAAACAAGAATTGCCGGTTTTTGAACAAATAAGACAAACCGACAAACAGGGCAATGATTTCTGGAGTGCTCGTGATATGGCAAAAGTACTGGAATACTCAGAGTACCGTCACTTTCTCCCTGTAATTGAAAAAGCAAAAGAAGCCTGCAATAATAGCGGCCTGCAAGTGGCGGATCATTTCGAGGATATGCTCGAAATGATAACAACCGGAAAAACTGCACAACGTAAAGTAGAAAGTGTAAAACTATCCCGGTATGGGTGTTACCTGATTGTACAAAATGCAGATCCTGCAAAAGCTGTGGTGGCTCTTGGTCAAACTTATTTTGCAGTACAGACCCGCTTACAGGAAATTATACAATTGGAAGCGTACAAACGGATTGTATCGGAAGATGAAAAGCGTTTGTTCCTTCGAAATGAAATTGCACAACATAATATCCAATTGGCAATTGCTGCAAAAAATGCAGGAGTGATTAAACCCCTGGACTACGCCATTTTCCAAAATCATGGATATATGGGTTTGTACGGAGGGTTGGATGCTAAAGCAATACACAAAAAGAAAGGTTTAAAGAAAAGCCAGCAGATACTCGATCATATGGGCAGCACCGAACTTGCCGCTAACCTGTTCCGTGCCACACAAGCAGAGGAAAAACTGCGAAGGGAGAATACAAAAGGCAAACATAAAGCCAACCAGGCGCATTATGAAGTAGGCAAAAAAGTACGTAACACCATAAAGGAACTGGGCGGCACTATGCCTGAAAATTTACCAACGGCAGAAAGCCTCAAAAAAATAGAAAAAACAAAAGCATCTAAACAATTAAAAGGCCGGCAAAAGGATAAATAATAACTTCTATTTAATGATTACAATTTCATGTCTGCTATCACCGCCTTTATCTTTTCATCCAATTCCTTATTCGCTTTTTCAAATTCGCCAGCATTATCAAGCTTTGCATTTACACTAAAATAGAATTTGATCTTTGGCTCAGTACCGCTTGGTCTCGCTGATATACTTGTTCCATCAGCTAAAATAAATTGCAGCACATTTGATTTAGGCAGGCTGATAGCCTGCTCCTCTCCTGTTTGCAGGTTGCACGCTTTTCTTAATTCATAATCCAGCAATTGCACAACCGGTGATCCATTGATCATTTTAGGCGGATTATTCCGATAGCTTTCCATCATAGCAGCTATCTGCTGTTGTCCATCCATTCCTTTTTTGGTTATGGAAATAAGATGTTCTTTATAAAACCCATATTGCACATAGAGGTCAATCATTTTTTCATACAAACTTCTCCCCTTTTCTTTTTCATAAGCCGACATTTCGCATAAAATGGCCACTGCACTAACGCCATCTTTATCTCTTATCTTATCTCCGATCATCAATCCAAAACTTTCTTCCCCACCGATGATATAGTTTTCTTTGCCTTCGTTTTGCCTGATCATCTCAGCGATCCATTTAAAGCCAGTCAATACACGGTAACAGCTTACATTGTTTCCTTTGGCGATTGCATCGATCATAGGCGTGGTAACGATCGTGGTTATCACCATATCGTTGGGTTTGGCAATGCCTTTTGTTTTTCTTGCTTCGATCAAATAATTAAAAGCAAGCACTGCTGTTTGATTGCCATTCATGAGTACCCATTTGCCATTACTATCTTTCACGCCAATAGCAAGGCGGTCGGCATCGGGATCGGTGCCGCATAAAATATCGGCATCTAATTTCTCAGCCAGTTTTAAACCAAGGCTCATCGCTTCACTCTCTTCAGGATTTGGATAAACCACAGTTGGAAAATTTCCATCCGGTACCGCCTGCTCATTTACGATCTGGACATCACTGAACCCAAATTTTGCAAGTACCGGTGGAACTAATTTGATACCTGTTCCATGAATGGAGGTATAAACGATCTTCATGTCATGATGCTTCGCAATGATCTCAGGATACACACTCAATCCTTTGACCATCTCCATATATTGCTCATCAAGTTCCTTACCGACAGGAATGATATTTTTCTCTCCGCCCTTCCATTTCACTTCATCAACAGATCCGATCTTGTCAACTTCCGCTATCACGTTTTTATCGTGTGGAGGAACCAGTTGCGAGCCATCATCCCAATACGCTTTATAGCCATTATACTCTTTGGGGTTATGTGAAGCCGTGCAAACCACACCACCCTGGCATTTTAATGTGCGAATAGCAAAAGATAATT
>DASVNY010000618.1:0-5029 GCA_036383615.1 Chitinophagaceae bacterium | reverse complement strand
AGAACGACTCGATGCAAGAAGAAAAGCATGGGAAGAAGGTGAATGGGTGAGAGAAGCGGCAGCGGCGTTTGCGGAGAAAAGGCGCTTAAAGCAGGAAGCAGCCTGAAGAATTATTTATTATTAATTATTGATTATTGAATGGCGACCTATAATCATTTTTATGAGCTGCCCGTTTATAAGGTTTGTCGTTCTTTTAGAAAAAAAATCTCAGCAATTGTAAGAAAGCATTTTCCTAAATCCGAGGAATACCATTTGAAAGCACAGGTGTTGGATTCAAGCAGATCTATAACTGCAAATATTGCAGAAGGTTTTGGCAGGTTTCATTACCAGGAGAATATCCAGTTTTCCAGGCACTCAAGAGGATCACTTGATGAAACTTTAGATCATATGATAACTGCTTACGACGATAAGTATATAACAAAAGAACTGTTGGGTGAAATAAATAAAGAGTACAAGGAATGTCTTAAACAATTAAACGGATATATTAATTAAATACCTAAGAACAGCCAAAGAAGAAACACGAAATAATCAATAATAAGTAATCAATAATCGCCATGAATATCCGACTAATTAAATACTACTACGGTGATATACCGGATGAAAAAAGCGGCTCAGAAAATAAGGACACCAAGAACCCCCTTTCGGGGGGCAGGGGGGCTGGTCACGACTGGCCTTTATGGGAAGTTTTTATCCGCAGCAAACAAGGACTTGATCATAAGCATGTAGGCAGCCTGCATGCAGCCGATGCACAAATGGCGATTGAAAATGCAAGAGATGTTTATACAAGAAGAATGGAGGGGGTGAGTATTTGGGTAGTAGAAAGTAAATACATTACTGCTTCTAACCCGGAAGAAGCTGGTGAATTATATGAGCCTGCAGTTGATAAAGTATATCGTCACCCAACGTTTTATGATCTGCCGGATGAGGTAAACCATATGTAGGCCCCTCCAAACCTCCCCGAAGGGGAGGCTTTTCAAACACTCCGATAATGCAAAATTTTTTCAACTCCACGACATCTTCAAAAGTCCCTCCCCAGGAGGGATTTAGGGAGGCTTATACATTGCATTTAGGTGATAATGCATTGATACTTGGCCAGCGTAATGCAGAATGGTGCGGACATGGACCAGTATTGGAACAGGATATTGCTATCACCAATATTTCGCTTGATCTCATTGGCCAGGCCCGAAACTTTTATCAATACGCTGCACAATTGCTTGGCGATGATACAACGGAAGATTCATTGGCATACCTGAGAAAGGAAAGAGAATTTAAGAATTGCCTGGTGACAGAACAACCCAATGGCGATTGGGCACAAACCATCTTACGGCAATTTCTTTTTAGCAATTACCAATACCTGTTATACCAGCAATTGCAAAACCATAAGGATGAACAGCTGGCCGCGATCGCTGCCAAAGCATTGAAAGAAGTTGCATATCATCTCCGCTGGAGCAGCGAGTGGGTAATACGCCTCGGTGATGGAACAGAAGAAAGTCATAAAAGAATGCTGAAAGCTATTGATGAATTGTGGAGATATTCAGGTGAACTATTCATACCTGCTGAATATGAAAAAGAAGTGGGTATTGATGTCTCCTTACTTAAAAATGATGCTGATAATAAAATAAGCGCGGTGTTTGAAGAAGCATCATTAGCTGTTCCTCAAAATGTGTTTATGCAAACAGGTGGTAAAGAAGGCAAGCACACTGAACATTTGGGCTATATACTTACAGAATTACAATATATACAACGAACCTATCCGGGTGCAGAATGGTAACAACATTGACCATAGAAGAAAAGAAGTTGTGGCACATACTTGAACAAGTAACCGATCCGGAAGTGCCTGTACTCACCATTACCGATCTTGGTATTGTAAGAGAAATAAAGATCAATGACGACAATACAGAGATCATCATCACTCCCACTTATACAGGTTGCCCCGCTATGGATATGATCAGCATGAATATCCGCCTGGCACTGATAGAAGCTGGATATAAAAATGTTTTGATTACAACTGTTTTATCACCTGCATGGACAACAGATTGGATGAGTGAAGAAGGAAAAAGAAAGCTGAAAGAATATGGCATTGCCCCACCTAATCCAAAACAACAGGTATGCAGTGATAAGCTGTTCGCCGCCGATGAAGCAGTGCAGTGTCCTCATTGCAATTCCTGGCACACGCATCGCATCAGTGAATTTGGCTCTACTGCCTGCAAAGCCTTATACCAATGCGACGATTGTAAAGAACCATTTGATTATTTCAAATGTCATTAGGCAATCAGAATAATTAACTTCGTTATAAATAACAACTGATGTCTTCCATTCTTTTTGAAATAAAAAACTCCATCGGTTTCATCACGCTCAATCGGCCGGACAAACTCAATTCCTTCAATCGTGAAATGGCTTTGCTGATGCAGGAGGCATTGGATAAATGTAAAGACAAAGATGTTCGCTGTGTATATATCACCGGTGCAGGCAAAGCCTTTAGTGCTGGACAGGATCTTGCGGAAGTGGTTGATCCGCCAGCTGGCGGACCGGGAATGGGACAAATTTTATCTGAACACTATAATCCTATTATCACCCGAATAAGAAAACTGGAGAAACCAGTGGTGGCCGCAATCAATGGAGTGGCTGCCGGCGCAGGGGCTAATATTGCCTTTGCATGTGATATTACTGTTGCTGTCGCATCTGCTTCTTTTATCCAGGCATTCTCAAAAATCGGATTGGTGCCTGATAGCGGTGGCACGCACATACTACCAAGATTAATCGGCTGGCAAAAAGCATCCGCTTTGATGATGCTCGGAGAAAAAGTTTCGGCTGAGGATGCAGAAAAGATGGGAATGATCTATAAAGTTTTTCCAGGTGAAACGTTTTCTGAAAATGCCATGAACATTGCTGTTTATCTATCACAAATGCCGACAAAAGGATTAGCCTATACCAAGCAATTGCTGCAAATGTCATTTACCACAACATTAGCTGAGCAATTACAAGATGAAGATGTGTTTCAGCAAAAAGCAGCACAGACTGCAGACTATAAAGAAGGAGTGGCGGCTTTTTTGGAGAAGAGAAAGGCGGTTTTTAAGGGGGAGTAGAAAAAAGTTGATGCAGGTGATTAAGTTGATAGAGTTTTGGAAATGCAATTTTGTTTGTATGCCTTATCAAAGTTTTGAAGAGCTGGAGGTATGGAAGAAAGCAAGAGATTTAAAAAAGGAAGTTTTTGAGTTGACAAAAAGCTTTCCTCCGGCGGAAAAATTTAACCTTACTGATCAATTGAGAAGAAGTTCCCGATCTATACCTTCTCAAATTGCCGAGGGCCACGGCAGGCGTACATTTCCTGACAGGCTGCGCTTTTCCATTATTGCAAGAGGTTCACTGGCTGAAACACGTAATCATCTTATCGATGCATTTGACTGTAACTATATTTCAGATGAACGTTTAAAATATTTCAGGGCCAAGATCGATGAAGTTGAGCGCCTGTTAAACGGTTATATTAATTACCTTGAAAAGAATATTTCATAACAGCCTTATCAACTTTATTAACCCTATCAACCTTATTAACTATATTAACTCTATCAACCTCTAAGCAATGACAACTTCTCAGCAAGTAGTCGCTCACATGATGAAACACGATCTCTTTTCCCAATGGTTGGGTATTGAGGTACTCGAAGTGAAAGAGGGTTACAGCAAAATAAAAATGATAGTGCGGGAAGAAATGATCAACGGATTTGGAATTGTGCATGGCGGCATCGCTTTTTCTCTTGCGGACAGCGCCTTTGCTTTTGCCTGTAATAATCGCAATAACTTATCGGTTGCATTGGACACGTCTATCAACTTTATTAAACCGGTTCATGTAGGAGACCTGCTGACTGCCGAAGCAAAAGAATTACACAATGGCAAAAGCACCGGCTTATATCATATCACCATTACCAATCAAAATGATCACCCGGTAGCCTTATTCAAAGGCACCTGCTTCAGAACAAACAAATCGCTGGTAAAATGATCTATGAGTTCAATGGATATAAACCCGTGGTCCATGAGTCATCATTCATTCATCCACAGGCCGCGGTAACTGGCAATGTTATTATTGGCAAAGATTGCTACGTGGGCCCGGGCACAGCATTAAGAGGTGATTGGGGACAGATCATCCTCGAAGATGGATGTAATGTGCAGGAGAATTGTACCATTCACATGTTTCCCGGAACAACTGTCTTGCTAAAAGAAGGTTCTCATATCGGGCACGGCGCCGTGGTGCATGGAGCAGCGATCGGCAAAAATTGTTTGATAGGCATCAATGCCGTGATCATGGACAATGTTGAATTAGGTGATGAATGCATTATCGGTGCTTTGACTTTTATAAAAGAGGGAGAAAAAATACCTGCCCGAAGCCTCGTAGTGGGTAATCCATCAAAGATCGTCAAACAGGTGAGTGATGAAATGATGGCCTGGAAAACTGAAGGAACAAAACTATACCAGCAATTACCCAAAGATTGTCATGAAAGCCTGAAACCCTGTGAACCACTGCGTGAAATACCTGAAACCTTAAAGATCCAACAGCCTGTTTATAAACCCTGGAAGACTGATAAATAACCGGGTATTTGCTTGCAAAGCTTTTTCTTTCGTTTTACCTTTATCGTTCCCTTATTTATTATTTCCCATTCCTGTAAACGACCTTTCATCCGCCACTATCCTGCAACGGAAGCTGTTTAATAAAGCGATATGAAAAGGTTGTTGACCACCAAACATCTTCTATGTATTTGTTTGGCCGTATTTATTCCGGCAGCAACCCTTTTTGCGCAAACTGTTACCATCACCATTCCGGTAGCCAATGATACAACGATCATAACCGGGAAAACAATTTCATTTGAAGCAACTCGTAGTGGCACTTTCCCGGGAACCGGTCTTTTTTATACTTTCACCTGGTCAGCATCGCCTTCAATAGGAGTTAGTTTCAACCCCGCTTCAACTACCGGGCTCGCTGCAACAGTAAGCTCAGTTGCCAGTTTTTCCCAACCCGGCACTTATCTCATCACCTGTA
>DASVNY010000617.1:0-6227 GCA_036383615.1 Chitinophagaceae bacterium | reverse complement strand
GCCAACCTTATTTTGTGCCTGAATCAAAACTCATAGAGGACCTGCTCAAAGATTTTCAACAAAAGCATATTCACTTTGCCGTAGTAGTGGATGAATTTGGTGGCACAAGCGGTATTGTTACCATGGAAGATATTTTAGAAGAAGTGATAGGTGATATCAAAGATGAATTTGATGAAGAGGAAAGCGGCAACCGAAAATTGGATGACCAGAACTATGTGTTTGAGGGCAAAACGATGATCCATGATATGTGCAAGACAATGCGGCTGCCGATGGATACATTTGATAGTGTGAGAGGAGAAAGTGAATCTTTAGCCGGCCTGGTACTGGAACTTGCTGGAGAATTTCCCGAACCAAATACGATGCTGACAGCAGGAGATTTTGATTTTACGGTTTTGGAAACAGATAATAACCGCATTCGCCTCGTAAAAGTAACTATCAACGATACTGAATAATAACATGTTCATGAAAGGAGTTTTGATACTTGTGCTCATAGCTTTTTTGGTTGCCTGTAATAGTGACTATGCTCCCAAGCAAAAAGGTTATTTTAAGATTAATTTTCCCGAGAAGAAATACCAGTCATTTGATCAGGCAGGTTATCCTTATTCATTCGAATACCCGGTGTATGCAAAGGTTATTAAGGACAGTACTTTTTTCGATGATGTAACAGAGAACCCCTGGTGGATCAATATCGATTTGCCACAGTTTGCAGGAAGAATATATATCAGCTATAAAGAAATTGCCGGTAGAAATAAATTCGATTCGCTCGTGAATGATGCTTTTAAAATGGCTTATCGCAAACACACCGACATTTCTACAGGTATTGACGATAGCCTGATGCAAACTGCGAATGGGGTGGAAGGCATTTATTTTTCATTGCGTGGTAACACAGCTACTGCCAACCAGTTTTTTCTTACCGACTCAACCAAGCATTTTTTAAGAGGCGCTTTATATTTTGATACGGCTCCCAATGCAGATTCACTGGGCATTGTCAATGATTTTTTGAAAAAAGATCTCCTCCATTTGATCAATAGCTTAAAGTGGAAACCTCTAAAGTAAGCGGAAAATAAAGACCCCTCCGGGCTCAATCGAAGGGGTGATACTAAAGCAGGATAAATTCGCTTTAGTACTAAAGCGAATTTATCCTGCTTTAGTATTCTTTTGCTGCTGCTTTTTTAGTTTCTTTCTGAGGTCTTGTCTCTGCAATTTCTATTTCCTCTCTTAAGGGAGCACGGCTGAAAAGCTTAGTGTTTAGCTTTCTCTTTTTTGCTTTCTTGTACTTTTCTGTCAACTTGCTTTCTTTCAGCGTTGTTGTAGTTGCAACAACGGGTTCATTTTCCAGCTTATCTGCTGCAGGCACTTCACTACTTTTTTTTGCTACAGAAAATTTTTGCGGCTCCGTTTTTTTAGCAACCTTCTTTTCTGCCTGAACAGGTTTTACGTCTTCCATAGCGGCCGCGGGCTCTTTTTTTTCAATGACAGGCTCTTTAATTTCTTTTGATTCATACATGCCGGTAAACTTTTTGTTATGGCTTGCTTTTTTATAATCAACAAAGCCATAAATGCTGGCGCCGATCATTAATGTGGCGCCGACGTACAAAATTGATTTCATGTTTATGGGGTTTAAAAGGTTTGATGAGCTATGTTGTAAACGAGTTGAGATAGCTTTTACTTTTCCGGTAAATAAGCCATTCGGCAAAAAGCATATTGCCAATGACACTGATCCAGAGTGATGATTCATAATTCTCCAAATGGTCCCATCCCAGTAAATAAAAAGCGATATGATAAACGCGGAAGGTGACAGCGGTCATAGCCATGGCATAGCTGCGCATCATCCATATCTTATGGCTCAGTACATTTTTTTTGCGGATGGTTGTCAATCCATACAGGGTAGTAATAAACCAAAAGATGGCCATGAACATGAACAATGCCCTTTCCCAAAAACTACCTTTTGCAAAAAAGGACATATACAAACCTGTGGGAGCGCCGAGAAACAACACCACAAAAACATATAACCTTCCCGACCAGCGATGAATGGCCTTTGTTTTTTTCAAAATGTACCTGGAGAATTGCACCAGGGCTGTGGCAATACAAATGGCCCCTGCCGCAATATGTATGTAGAAAAAATTATTGTAAAGATTGTTTTGAAACAATACGGACCTTTCTTCAATAAAATCGAATTCTTTGCTAAAAGAGAAATAAGGAAGCGTATTATAAATGAGCAATAAGCTAAAGCCGGTGACCGGTATCCAGAAAAGCATCTGGAAAAAAACCCTGGCCGACTGTTCAAGAGTTAACATCCGGGAGTTGTGCATACAGTGTGGTTTGATAAACGGGATGCCACAGTATTTTTTTCTCCATATCAAACCGCTGTTAGATGTTTGTTAAAGGAATTTCAGGATGGCAGGAATCTTTACTAATTTGGGCAGTGTATCATTTTAGAATTTTCTTACAAAGCCACTAAGTTCACTAAGAAAATCAAGGAGAAAACTTTGTGCTCTTGTGGCTTAGTGGGAAACCGGTACGCTACCCAAATTTGCAAGCCCAACCTTAACACATGAATAAACCCCTGAAACTATTACTGCTGCTTATTTTTATAGGATTTAAAACAAATGCCCAGCAAGCCGCCGCCATCGATTCTATAAAACAGGCATTAGCGGGTGCAAAAACCGATGCCGAAAAAGTGTATTGGCTCGATAATCTTTCCCGCACCCTGATGAATGTAAATCTGCAGGAAGCCGAAAAATACGGAAAGCAATTGATCACATTGGCGGAAGAGTCAAGAGACAGGGGCTTAATGATCAAAGCATATATGTCAAACGGGCTTCGCTGTAGTTATTTCGGCGGACAGAAGATGTACCTGACCCAATCTATTTCTTATTATGAAAAAGCGCTGAGCATTGCCCGTCATGATAATCTTGAAACAGAAACAGGAGCAGCGCAATTGCGGTTAGCAGGTGTTTATCTGGCTGTTCCTGATAAAGAAAAAGCGTTGGACTATATCAGCCAGGCCTCTTCACTGATCGCCACACTGGATAATGATAGTCTTAAAGCAGAAGCGCATAATGGATATGGCAATGTTTATGTAGCAAGAAATAAAAAGACATTGGCGCTGATAGAATACCTGAATGCGCTGCGAATTGCCGAATCAACAAAACAAAAGATCGCTAAAGCGGAACTGATAAGAAACTGCTATTTGTATTTATCCAGTTTTTATTCGGGTATCGAAGAATATGATAAAGCGATCGATTATTACACACTGGCTTATAAACAGCTTGACCAGATAAAACAAAAAAATGCTCCCTATCAACGGGCCATTGATATGAGCAACCTGGGGAATTTGTATGCGGCCAAAAAGAATTATGATCTCGCCATCGATTATTATCAACGATCTATCGCGATAGCGGATTCATTAAAATTTTCAACCCTGAAAATACCGGCTTATATCAGCATGTTGAATCAATACCTTGAAATGAACCAGCCGACCAAAGCGCTTGAGTTCATGAACTCCTCAGCTGGGGAAAGCCTGAAGAAATTTTTAATGGGCTTTAAATTCGATGGGGTTGTTGATAACGCTTATGCAGTGATCTATTCGGAGTTGGGCATGCTTGATTCTGCCCGAACCCGTTTTCAAAATGCGATGCCTTATTTTGAACAGCAAACCAGTAGCAATAACCGCATCAGTTTTTATGCGCAGTTGGCGAGATTTTATAAAAGAACCGGCGAAAAAGATAAAGCCATTAATTACTATTTACAGGTCAAAGAGCTTGGTGAAAAAAATGGTTCTCTTGACATTGTGCAACGTGCTGCTAAACATTTAGACTCCCTTTATGGCCAAATGGGAAATTATCAAATGGCAAGTATGTATAATGGGATTTATTACCAGTATAAGGACAGTGCTGAAAAAATAAACAAGGAAAAAGAATTGGCACAGGTAGAAGCCGCCGATGAGCAACGCCGCCAGGCAAGACTGGTGGCCGAACTGGAAGAAAAGAAAAGGAGAAGAAACAACATTCAATACATGGGTATCACGATCGGGATCGCCCTTTGCTTTATCGCGTTGGTTGTGCTGGGGATGTTCAAGGTTTCGGCTACGACCATTAAAATGATCGGTTTCTTCGCTTTTATCATGTTCTTTGAGTTTATCTTTCTTATTTTCAAAAAAAATATTTACTCTATCACGCATGGCGAACCCTGGAAAGACCTTTTATTCATGATTGGGCTTGCTGCGTTGTTATTGCCTTTGCATCATTGGCTGGAAGAAAAGGTCATTCATTACTTGACATCGCATAACAGGCTGACCGCAGCCGGGCATCATTTAAAAAGAAGGTTATTCCGTCGCTCCACAGAGCAGCAGCAATAGCAGAAGAGCTTACCTTTGCAAAAACAGATAAACGTGATCGTAGTTGATAATATATTGATCAGTGATGAGGTAGTAGAAAAGCAATTTGTTTGTGATCTCAACAAATGCAAGGGAGGCTGCTGTGAAGAAGGTGATGCCGGCGCCCCATTGGATGAGGATGAACTGGATATTGTGATCGAAATGTATGAAAAGATCAAACCTTATCTTACGGAAGCCGCTATTAAAGAAGTTGAAAAAAAAGGGAAATACGTTTATAACCGTGAGTTTGGCTGGGTAACGCCCACACTGGGTGATGACAGGGAAATATGTGTGTATGGAAAACGGGATGAAAAAGGGATCATCAAATGCGCTTTTGAACAGGCTTACTATGATGGTGTGATCCCCTGGAAGAAACCGATCAGTTGTCATTTGTTTCCTATTATCGTTCACAAAGGCAAGCATGGTGATTACAACAGGATGAATTATGAGGCGAGAGAAAAACTATGTAATCCTGCCTGTGCCTTAGGTAAGAAATTGCAGGTGCCCACTTATGAATTTTTGAAAGAGCCATTGGTAAGAAAATTCGGCCAGGAGTTCTATGATGCCCTGGATAAGATAGCCAGGGATTATTATGAAGTAAAATAAACAGCAAAAAGATAAACGTGAAAGAAACAGTTTCCGATTTTATAGCAAAGAGTAACGAGAAAGCAGCCGATAAAGAACATCGTCGCAAGATCAACTTCAATATTGGACGCTATAATGCTGTGGTGCCACAGGGAAAGCAACAATTCACAGATGTAAACCTTGCAAGAGAAAAAGCCAAGAACCTTAAGTGGAAAGCCATTGAGACCCTCGATAAACAATTAGAGAATTTTGAAGCGGCTATAGCAAAGCGTGGCGCTAAAGTGATATGGGCCGAAGATGCGCAACAGGCCCTCGACGCTGTTAAAAAGATCTGCGAAGAAAAGAATTGCAAAACACTGGTGAAGAGTAAGAGCATGGTGACAGAAGAAATTCACCTGAATGCTTTTTTAGAAAAACAGGGAATTGAAAGTGTGGAGACCGATCTCGGGGAGTATATTCAGCAATTAGATGGGGAACCTCCTTATCATATCGTTACCCCGGCGATGCATAAGAGTAAAGAAGATGTCGCCAAACTCTTTGCTGAGAAACTAGGCACTGATCCCAAAGCCACTCCCGAACAACTTACACTGACAGCAAGAAAAGTATTACGGGAAAAATATGTTCAGGCAGAAGTGGGTGTTACAGGAGCTAATTTCATCATCGCTGACATTGGTGCTGTAGCCGTTTCAGAAAATGAAGGCAATGCAAGACTGAGTTGCGCCTGGCCAAAAACACATATTGTAATTGTGGGAATTGAAAAGGTGATCCCTTCAATGACTGATCTCGCATTGTTCTGGCCACTGCTCGCTACTTATGGCACCGGGCAAAAGATCACCGTATATAATTCTATCATCACTGGTCCGAGGCAAGAAAATGAGAAGGATGGGCCCGAAGACATGTATGTGATCTTACTGGATAATGGCAGAACAAATATCCTCGCAAATGAAAAGCAAAGAGAAAGCTTGTATTGCATTCGTTGTGGAGCTTGTTTGAATGCATGTCCTGTTTATAAAAATATCGGCGGTCACACTTATGCCGCCACCTATAGTGGTCCTATTGGCTCTGTGATAACTCCTCACTTAAAAGAAATGGGTGAGTGGAAGCACCTGAGCTATGCTTCATCTTTGTGTGGCAACTGCACGGAAGTTTGTGCCGTAAAGATCAACCTGCATGAATTATTATTGGAAAACCGACATGAGGCAGTTGAAAAAGGGCATAGCAGTTTTGGAGAAAAGGTGGCCTGGAAAATGTGGAAACAGGGAAT
>DASVNY010000616.1:0-3187 GCA_036383615.1 Chitinophagaceae bacterium | reverse complement strand
TGCTATGTGTTTTTGTGGTTCAACTAATTTCATTTTTCAAAGTAACACAAACTTCCGCCTACCCATTCTTTATCTTTATTATATCTCACACCGATCATTTTCCCTTTGCTCAACCGTGCAAGGTTATTGGCGGGATGTGGCCTTGGCTCGCCATCTTTCCAGAAATAAAAAATTCTTATCTCAGCTTTCGCAGGCACATCCGGTGTTTGTATCACTTCCGCGTATTTTACTTTTCGCTGTAATATCCAGTTTTCAGGATCTTTCACTTTATCAATATCTTCTTTGCTTACATCAATCACTACTCCCTGCCCCGCAAAAGAGAATAACGGTTTCAATACATAATTCTCCAGGTCACCGGGTAGTTGTTTTACCTCATTTAGGAAAAAAGTTTCAGGCACATATGGGTGACGAATCAGCGGCAATGTGTATTTGCTGATACGATAGAACCAGGCAGGGTGAGGGCACCATTCAACATCCAACTCTTCAAAGAATATCTTTCCTTTTTCCTGTACCTCGGGCGGTTGCTGAAACAAATCGTCAAAAATGACGCGATTGTAAATTCGCTTCACTTCGATTTTTTGTTCATCGTTGAGATAATATAATTTTTTCCCTTCTTTAATCAGCTCAGTGATGCAAACAGGTTTGATGCCAACATAATCCTGTGTGCAATAAAAATCAACCCTTGTTTTTTGCTGGTGAGGAAATATTTCGAGCAGGATCACATTTTCGGGTTTATGGTCGCCAAGAATAATGTCTTTTAATTCTTTTATGTAAGATGCTTTATCATGATCACCGAGATAAGCGGAATAATTCGCCGGCACTTCATAATGGTTCCTGAACACCTCATCAATCAGCACTTCATAAGCAAACAAGGAGGGAAAACCCTGCATTTCGATAAGTTGTGGCTCATATTCTCCCTGTTCATTCACGCATATCCCAAAATCAAAAGCGATGAATTGGCTACGCGCATTTTCATTAGGCACTTTAAGATGAGCAGGTATTGCGTTTTTGGTTAGTTCGTTAAACTCCCTATCGATGATAATATCAACAATGCTCTCGCAGGCATCGAGTAACTTATGTTTAAAATCGGCTGGTACAAAAACAGCTGTTTCCGCCACACGGAATTCTATTGATCCGGGATGTGCATCATGCAATTCTTTTAAGAAAGCCTCATATTTTTCGTTGCTGAATGTTTCGTTGAAGTGTTTACGAATAGCCGGTACCATGCTAAAAGTTTATGCAAAGTAAGTTACAGCAGCGAGGAATTGTGGCCAAATTGAAAAGCTGCGAGCCATAAGCTTCAAGCTCTGCGCTATTGAAAGACTCTGTGAATAGGCTGGTTGCGAAATTTCAGTTAGGCTATTACCGCTATAGATCTCAAAGCTCACGGCTCATAGCCATTGCTGTCCGGGGAAAATCCAAAGTTTGTACTGATGTCATGTCTGGACTGCGTTTTGGAGTTTAAAAGTGACTTGCTGGGTTGTCCAAGCCCTCTATGTGTCAAAAAGTAGTAGCGTGTTGTTGTTTTGTTGCTGTTGTTTCACTCGTTGTAGCATAGTTTTTTCGGGTGATCGCAGGAAGGATTTAAGATCCATATAGGTCATCAGATGTAATCGCACAAGGCCAATGAGATTTGAAAAAGCCATTTTAGCACGCGTGCCCTGCTTAATAACTTTGAGCAACAGGTCAGCAATGAGAGCACACCATATCTGTATTTTAATAGCATTGGGGTTATCTCCCAGAAAATATTGCAGCGGATAATTTTGTTTGATTCGTTTAAAGAACGTCTCAATCTGCCAACGCTGACGGTAATAGTTGGCAATTGTTAAAGGAGCCAGTTTGATATTGTTGGTGAGAAACTGATACGTTTTTTGGGTTGTTGGGTCGGTATAAGTGATCAACCGCGCCGGCACCTGAACGGCCTTCTTTAAGTAGGTATATCCGAGTTGAACCAACCAGTCTTTTTCCCGCCTTGCTGCTGTTGGAACTGGTTAACATCCCGTTTTCCCAGTAGCTGATAAACGGACCGATCCCGGTGGCGTGTGACAAAAGTGACTCTGTCGTTTGTAAATCGATTGTAGCTTCTGTAGTCACAGTATCCCTTATCAAATACGATTACTGAACCTTTGGGAAGCTGTACTTCCTTTAGGAAGGTGACATCGCTTTGTGCAGCCGGACTGTAGCGAATCATGACAGGTGTATCCTGCGCACTATGCAGAAGCGTATGCACTTTAATACCGCCTTTGCGTTTACCATCTGCACTCGAAAGACCGGAGGCCTTCAGTATCTCCTGGAACAGCGCAATGCTGGTTGCATCGAAGATATAGAGGTTATTCTTTTTTACGGACCGACGGCTGTCCGGTAAAACCGATTTATATTTTGCAAGCAGCTTGAAATAGATTTTTTCAAATACTGCTTCACTGCGCCGTTTATTAGCATCGGAAATCGTACTGCGTCGGGGGTGTCCTTTTAATCCCAAATGATTAATACGCTGATCCCACGCGAGCAATCCGGTGCTCACTTCACGAAGTGAATCACAACGATTAAAAATCGCATATAGCATCGTTACCAAATGCGCATAGGTTGTAAATGACTTACAGTAATGATCGGCCTGACACTCACGTGCAATCGCCTGTATCTGTGAACGTGGAATGAACTTTAGTACCTGATTGAAAATCGGCTGTCCGGTAAAAAAATTACCTTTACTCATCGGTTGTTTTTTTGTGTGGTAACTTAAAACTACCGATGGGGGGCTGAAAAGCCTCCATTTTTTTCGCTTTATTCAAAACTTTCTCCGGACACTAATGGCTCATAGCTCTTAGCTCAAAGCCTATACTTCCGCTAACTCAAACTGCCCGATAGCATGATTCAAAAAATTGGGGAGAATATGCGCATGAGTCCACATGATCTTATCGGGATCGTTGAGATGATCCAGCATGCTGTTGAGTTTTTCTTCACCATGACTATCGATCACGGTTTTTCTTTTCTCTTCGGTTTGCAGGTGAAGACTCATGCCCGATGCGTCGGCTTCAGGATGAAACTGCGTGCCGATCATGTATTCATTGAAGCGAATGCCCATTACCGCTCTTTCATAAGGCACATGTGGCCGGGCTTTTTCAATACACAACACTTCTGCGCCAAGTTCTGAAAGCAACACATGATTAGGTTGGATGACCTGGTAGTCACG
>DASVNY010000615.1:0-1501 GCA_036383615.1 Chitinophagaceae bacterium | reverse complement strand
ATGTAGCCATCCAGCTTGGTCTTCTCATGCGATGGTGTTCCGGCCACGAGGTAAAGAAATATTTTTTTATCCTTGAGTGTGGCCAGATTTTTTTTCACCCATTTGTTGATCTGCAGTTTGCTGATATATATGCTCGTACCGATAATAACCCAATCAATTGCTTCAAGATCTTTGGAAGATTCATCGCCGGCATAAAAACAAGGCTGCCCCAGCGCATCGGCTATCCATTCGGCATACTGCTTTGTAGCCCCATATTTTCCTTTATAAATGATCATGCTTTTCATAGAGGCAAAGTAACCCCGGTAAAAAACGGGCATTAATGACTTCTGTCAACGGGCACCTGACAAAAATCATATAAGTGAACCACCCACAATCATATTCCTCCAAAAACGCCGCTAATACTTTTGACTCACTAAAAAATTTATTACATGAAACGCTACACGCTAATTGCTGCCCCGGTGCTCCTACTCAGTTTCCTCCTGTTTGCCTGTAAAGAAGGGGTAAAAAAAGATCAGCCCACCGTTGATGTCGCTGAACTTACCAAAGACAAACCCGAAGTACATGGTTCAGAGATCAAAGAAGGAGACATTAGCATTTCCAATCCTCTCGATGCAACCTGGGTTAGCGCTGGTAAAAGCACCTATGAACTCAAATGTCAATCCTGCCACAGGCTGACCGAAGAAAAATTGGTTGGTCCCGGATGGAAAGGCGTTACACAGAAAAGAAAACCTGTTTGGATCATGAATATGATCACCAACGTGGAGATGATGCTTGAAACCGATACAGAAGCGCAAAAACTGCTAGAGCAATGTCTTGTAAGAATGCCCAATCAAAACATCACAAAGGATGAAGCAAGGCAAGTGCTGGAATTCATGAGAAGCAATGATGGCGAAAAATGATTTAATACGAAAACCAATCATCCAACGAAAGATTCCTAAACTGTAAATCACTATACAATGAAACAATTCTCATTACGATCATTGCTTGCCACAGCAATGATAATGGTTGGCTTTGTCTGGTTGCAGGGCTGCAAGCCAAAAGGTACCCAGTCAGCTGTAAGCGGAGATGCCGCATCAAAAGTTTATATAGCGCCCGGCAAATACGACGAATTCTATAATATAGTTTCGGGTGGATTCAGCGGGCAAATGTCTGTATATGGTCTTCCATCCGGTCGGTTGTTCCGTGTAATTCCCGTTTTTTCTGTTGACCCTGAAAAGGGATGGGGTTATAGCGAAGAGACCAAACCAATGTTAAACACTTCTCATGGATTTGTTCCCTGGGATGATCTTCACCATATTGCTTTATCAACTACCGCCAGTGAACATGATGGCCGCTGGGCCTTTGGTAATGCTAATAACACGCCGCGTATCGCAAGAATAGATATGAAAACTTTCCGCACTGCAGAGATCATCGAGATCCCCAACAGCGCCGGCAATCACTCCTCTCCTTTTATTACTGAAAATACAGAGTATGTAGTAGCGGGCACCCGCTTTAGTGTGCC
>DASVNY010000614.1:0-7863 GCA_036383615.1 Chitinophagaceae bacterium | reverse complement strand
AGGGTAACCAATAAAACGAATAAGAAGGTTTTCATAGAACCAATTTACAAACAACATCTTTAACTTAGCTGCACTTTACAAATAATAGCTAATGAAACTTGTTTCTTACATTAAAGAAGGTCGTGAGCAAGCCGGAGTGTTGATACATGATATGATCTATGACATGGAAGTATTGCATCCCGATCTGCCCAATAGTATGGCAATGCTTTTAAATTATTGGGAAGACGCTTTTCCTGTGGCGCAGGCGGGTGAATTATTATTGAAAGAAGGAACAAGAACAAGTAATAAAGGCGTGCCGGTAAAAGATGTGCAATTAATAGCGCCTGTTCCTTTCCCTACTTCCTGTCGTGATGGATATGCTTTTCGCCAGCATGTGGCCGCGGCAAGAAGAAACCGGAAAGTAGATATGATCCCAGAGTTTGACCAGTATCCCATTTTTTATTTCACCAACCATCATAGCATACAGGGTCCTGGTGAGATCAATTGTATGCCGGATCATTTTGAAAAACTCGACTTTGAACTCGAAGCAGCGATCGTCATTTGCAAACCCGGAAGAAATATCAAAGCCGAACATGCTGATGAATATATCGGTGGACTGATGATCATGAATGACATGAGTGCAAGAAGGTTGCAGATGGAAGAAATGCTGCTGAATCTTGGTCCCGCTAAAGGAAAAGATTTTTCTACTGTAATAGGTCCGTGGTTAGTGACATTGGATGAATTGCAATCATTTGAAATTCCACCGAAGGAGAACCATATCGGAAAAAGCTGGAACTTAAGAATGCAATGTTTGGTGAATGGCAAACAAGTGAGTGATGGTAATGTTGGTGATATGGACTGGACCTTTGCTGAAATTATTGAAAGAGCTTCTTATGGCGTTGATCTTTATCCCGGTGATGTGATCGGTAGCGGCACTGTAGGAACGGGCTGTTTCCTTGAATTAAATGGAACGGGCAAATTGAATGATCCCAACTATGCCGAACAATGGTTGCAACCGAATGATACGGTTGAAATGGAGATTGATGGCTTAGGAAAACTCAGCAATACTATTATTGCCGAGGATACTGAATGGAGTATTTTGAAGAAGAAGAAAATTTAACCGCAGAGACGGGGAGGCGCAGAGTTTATACAATTTGGAAAATAGGAATGAGCTAAAGGTAGTAACTTATTTATAACCTAAACTTTTCCTATGACAAGAGAGGAGCTTAACTCGCTTGGGGCTATAATATTAGATGCCTGCATTGCCGTGCATAAAGAACTTGGACCCGGATTACTTGAATCTGTATATGTTTTTGCGTTAAGGAAAGAACTTGAGCTACGAAGCATCCGTTCTGACATTAAAGTTCCATTACTGTTATTTTATAAAGGTTATGACACAGGTAAGTTTTATGAAATCGACCTCCTAATTGAGAATGAAATAATCCTGGAAGCAAAAGCGGTTGAAACAATGCACCCGGTTTATGAAGCGCAGATCATCAGCTATCTGAAATTAACTGACAAACGTCTTGGTTACCTGGTAAACTTTAATGTGGTTCGACTTAAAGACGGTTTTAAGCGGTTTGTAAACAATTTTTAACCCTTTCCGTCTTAGGTAAGACTTATTTGATGTTGATGAATAAACCCGAATATGTACAGAGAATTGACTCAGCGTCTCCCCGCCTCTGCGGTTAAAAATAAAAAGGAGCCGTCTGTCCGCAATTTGATTTACTACATGCACATGAGACAAACCAAATTTTGCGCTGACAAAGACGGCCCGTACGGTGATGGTAAGGTTATTATTAAATGACTGTTTTTACTGATCGCTTAGGAGTGGCTGCTCCTTTATTGCTCACTTTTCCCAGGAATGAATCTTTTACTTTCAACTCTTTGGCTGCATTCACTTCAGCAGATCCAACACCATTATTATCTATATCCATTGTTTGCACGGCAAAATTGGCGGCTTCGATGCTGCCCACGCTTTTGTTTTTGATAATAACATTATCCGCTTTGCCAGACAGCTTCACATTGCCTACACTCTTGTTATCGATCTTTACAGATTGAGCGGTGATATCCAGGTCAACATTACCCACACTTTTATTATCGATATCCAGTTTATCAAAGTTCAGGTTACCGGAAGAAGAAACATTACCTACTGTTTTCAGATCAAGGTCACTCAGCTTTTTAAAAGTGATATACACTTTCATTTTTGATTTGGTGCTATAGTTAACATCTTTCTTCATTCCGACGGAGAGTTTGGAACCTTCATTCTTTACTTCAAAATATTCCTGCAGGTTATCATCGGCTTCGATCTTTAATTCTTCTTTACTGCCTTGTGTTAGCTGCACGCTGAATACACCGCTTACATCCAATTGATCAAAGGACTGAACAGTGATGTTTTTGGTAACTACATTACCACTTCCTTCAATTTTTTTCTTGTCGTTGTCTTTTTGTGAGTAGGAAGACGTGAACACTGAGGCCAGTATGGCCAGCATAAGGATTCTTCTCATGGCTAATTGGTTTAGTGATTTAAAATCTCTGCGAAATCTTTCGTAGAACGAATATGGCAGCATTCTGTTACTCAATTTTATTAATTGTTGATGAATGGCAAATACTAAAGGCTGAATGGTTGAGTACAGGGGCCGGTCTTTTTACAGATATTTGCCGGTATCCAAAACGTTGACATGATCCTTGACCTCGCCAATCTGAAAACAGTCGAAAGACAATATTATCTCCAGCATGTGGTGGCGCCCCGCCCTATTTGCTTTGCTTCAACTATTGATAAGGAGGGAAAGGTGAATCTCAGTCCTTTTAGTTTTTTTAATTTATTCTCATCCGATCCCCCGGTTGTTATTTTTTCACCGTCACGCAGGGTGAGAGATAATACGACCAAGCATACACTGGAGAATGTGAAAGAAGTTCCGGAAGTAGTGATCAATATTGTGACCTATGATATGGTGCAGCAAGTTTCACTGGCAAGTTGCGAGTATCCAAAAGGCACAAATGAATTCATTAAAGCTGGTTTTACAGAACAGGCCGCCACACTGGTAAAACCGCCGATGGTAAAGGAAAGCAAAGTGAAGATGGAATGTAAAGTGCTTGAGATAAAACCACTCGGCACTTCAGGTGGCGCAGGTAATTTGGTTATCTGCGAAGTGTTGCGAATGCATATCGATGATTCACTGCTCGATTCAAATAATAAGTTAGATCAGCGAAAGATCAATCATGTGGCAAGGCTGGGCGGCGATTGGTACTGCGTGGTGAATGAGCAAAATCTTTTCCAGGTGGAAAAACCTAATACGCAGTTGGGTATTGGCGTTGATGTTCTCCCTGCTAATGTTAAAAACAGTAAGATACTTACCGGTAACGAGCTCGGCCAGCTGGCCAATGTGCATGATATGCCGGTTGTTGATCCCTCTTTTGACGACAACCATCTGAAGCAGATCATCCAGTATTATAGTGTTAACCCTGATGAAATGGAAAAAGAACTACATAGCTATGCAAAAAAATTACTGGGCGAAGGAAAAGTAAAAGAAGCCTGGCAAATTTTATTGGCCGGAGAATAGAATTTTTTTGCTTTTGATTGTTCTTTATCTTTAGTAAGCAGTAAAAGCATAACCTATGCGCCACTTCGCACTGCTATGCAGCCAGCTTATCCTTATTGTCTTTGCAATTCTTATTATCCCTTCCTGCACACCACAGAAAAAAATAGCCCCTGCCCAACAGGAATTAAAGAAAACAACTGACCAGTTGCAATCACAGGATGCCAAGTTGAAGGAGCTGGAAGCTCTCCGGAAAAAGAAAGAAGAGCAGAACCAGATTGATGACACAGCCAATGCCCGGATCCAAAGCTTTATTGATAACACTCACCAGGAGATCGTTAAGATAATTGATGATAACAAAATCCTTATTGGTGAAACGATTGTTGAACGCAAAGACTGGAACAGGCTGCAAAAAGCGCTAAGCTTTTCCCGGCAGTCTTCTAAAAAGATCGGCGACAAGCTGATGCTGCTGAATGATCTTATTAACCGCAACATGGTGGTGCGTATCGACCAGGATGTGGTATTTGAACCCGGCAAATACACGGTTTCTCCGGGTGTAGCCACTACTATTGGAAAACTGTTTGAACCCGCCGCCAAAGAGATCGATCTTTTTGTAAACAAGTATCCTGATTTCCCGCTTTCATTGGTCATAACGGCAAAAGGTTATGCCGATGGCACTGCTATTGTTGAAGGCACACCACTTTATACTTCTCTTAAAGAAAGATTGAAACTGCAAACAAATAATCCCGATGCGAAAGAGCTGAACAAAGAACTATCAAGGGCAAGAGCAGAAGCAGTCATCAATCTTTTTAAACAATTCACCATGGATCGAAGCCGTAGTGGCGGTAGTATCCGCAATATCTTATACCTCTATGAAGGAAAGGGAGATGCTCCGCCCGACCCTAAGATAAAAAACTACAATATGGATGATCCCAGGAGAAGAGTGGTATTGCTTTTCTGGAGTTTATTCCCTGAGTGAGCAGCAATTTTGTTCCATCATAATTTCTTATCGATGAAAAAATCTATCCTACTATTGCTGCTGATCGCTATCAGCATTGTTACTCCCCTTTTTGGACAAGACAGTATCCCCTCTGCGAAAACTGATTACCTGAAAAAAAGCAGGAACCAACGGACCGCTGGAAAAGTGCTATTGATAGGAGGCGGAGCTTTACTGACTGTTGGTTTTGCTCTTGCATTGGACGACCTTGGCGGGCTCTTTAACAGTGCTGACAAGGACAATTCAAAAGCGGCCAGTATTCTTATTTATACCGGCGGAGCTGCCATGCTGGCTAGTATCCCACTATTTCTTTCTGGTGCTAAAAATAGCAGGAAGGCAATGGGAATTTCGTTGGGAACACAGCCTGTTTTACAAACACGCTATTATGGGCTCTCCATCAAAAGAATTCCTTCTTTAAGCTTAACGCTTAATTTATAACCAAAAGACCAGCTTTTAATATTACTTGGAGCCAAACACTCTTTTCAACAGGTCAGTCGTTCTCGCTACAGGATTGGCCCTGATATTCGCTTCCTCTTTTGCTACCTGGTCAAATAAAGCATCCACTGCTTTTCCAACCACATAAGAAGTCAGATCAGGGTTTATTTTTTTAAGTGTAGTAGGAAATTTATTGTAGGTGGTAACAATATCACCATAGTATTTGGTGGCATTCGCCTTCTCTAATGATGATTGCACTGATGGCGTGAACGCTGCTATCAGTTTTTCACTTGTCTTCTGTTTGAAATATTGCGTAGCTGCATCTTTATTCCCTCTCAGAATATTCAGCGCATCTGTCAATGTCATTTCCTTGATGGCATCAACAAAAATAGGTTTGGCAAAAGCTACTGCATCTTCCGCTCCGCGGTTAATCGCTAAAATAGCTTTATCCACCTGGTCGCCCATTCCCACTTTACGCAAACTCTTTTCGATCTTCAGGGCATCGGGAGGTAATAATAATTTATAGATCTCGCTACCAAAGAAACCATCTGTTTTATTCAGGTTCAATACGGCTGTTGTAACTCCCTGCGTCAACGCTTCTTTAATACCAAGGCCTGCGTCCTGTTCAGAAACAGCGCCTCCTTTTTTACCGGAAAGTATATCTGGTAGTTTGATCTGGGCCTCACTCGCAGAAGAAGCCATTACTGCAGAAAGAAGAAATAATACGGCGTAGTTTTTCATCATAGTGTATTAGTTTTCAAATATCGCCCAAATTACCTGCCACAATCCATTTATGCAAGGTCTTTGGAAAATTATAACAATCCTATCAGAGATGCAGGCTGTCTTTGCGGCGAATGATACGTTCACGCAGCAAGCGGAAAAATCTGGCCCTTTCTTTTTCACTTACCTCGCTGATAAGTGTAGAGCGCCGGAGGAGGTTCTGCACAAATTGATAATAATTCTCAGAGAATGCCATATCCCGGCTCATCATATAATTAATAGCGGTATGAGGGATGATTGCCAGCTTACTGTTATCCATAACGGCCATCATGCTGTTGTCGAGCAAAACTGTTTCATTAAAATATAACTGGTATTTACCCAAAGCTGTTTTCTTTGGGTCGGCAGCATCAAACTTATAGCCCAGCATTGCCTGCTCTTCCAGGTGATCAATTGTCTTCTCTATTGCTTCATACACCTCTAATATGTCATGGTCGGATTCAAACATTTGCCCATCGCGGTAATAATCTATCTGGTGCAGGGTGCTGTTAAGACTTTCATGATTCCATACTTCAAAACTGTCTATTTGATTATATAGTCCCAATATTTTTTGACCCAATTGCCACAACTCATCCGGGTATTCTGAAAAGCTTACTTTTTTATTTTTGAATTCGGGAAAATAAACCAGGTTGCCCATCCAGAAAAAATATTTGAAAGCAGCAAACTCGCGGAATTGCCAGTGATGAAAAATGGGAACATCCTTGCATAAATAATAATATTCCTTTTCTTTAAAGCTGGCGAAATAGGCCACGTTATGCATCATGCCGGTCAAATAGGCATCAAACCGGAACGCTTTACTGTTGAGCAGGTTGCCACCGAATAAAAAACTGCCGGTCTGTATGTTCATCAATTGATCAAGCGATATTTTGTAGTGATTTGCGAGGACATACAGTTCTTCCAGGGTAATATTCTTCTCGCCACGCAAACGACGATAAGCGCTGTCTGAGCTGATCTTTAGCAGCTTGGCTATTTCATCAGCAACTGAAACATCCTGCGACAGTTTTGATTTAATAAATTGAAAAAGTTGCTGCTGTATCTCGTTTACATTCATACTGGTTACTTTTAGACGAATCTTCTATAGGTTTTTTTTCCTTTCAGTGATCTTATTCAGAATAATTCCAAAAAAAACATTCCGCTGCTTCTCGCTCGTTTGACTGATCAGTGTGCTTTTTTTGATCAGGTTATCAAAGTCACGGTATAATTGCTGGCAAAATGCTTCATCCCGGGTGCGGATATAGTTGAGGTGACCATAATTGATAAAACAGGTTTTTACAAAATCGGTCGTAGCAAGAATTGTATTATCACCCAATACCACACGGTTAAAAAAGAATTTAAAATTGCTTTTCCTGGTTTCTGCATTTTCGCCAGGCATGAACTTAGTGCCATACTCCGCCTGTTCTTTCAAATGATAGATCGTTTGTTCCAATGCTTCATAGATCCGTTTTACATCTTTCGATGAAGCAAAATGACCCGAGTCCTTTGAAAATTCAATCTGTGAGATCGTACTGTTGATACTCTCTGTATTCCACATCTCGATAGAAGGTATCTTTTGATATTCCTTTGTCAGGTTCATACTCAATTTCTCAATGTCAGGTGGCAAAACCGAGAATTCAAATTCCTTATCGCGAAAATCGGGATGTACCAGGTGGGTTTTCATCCAAAAAAAATAACGGAAAGCCGAAAGGTCCTTAATATAAAAATTGTGAAAGACCGGGAGGTCCTTCGACATATAGATGATCTCTTTCCTGATAAAACTATTGATGGTAGTAAGTTGAGATAAAATGCCCTGCAAAAATTCACGATAAGTGAGACCGTCCTCCATGACCCTTACATCCTGGAAGAGAACTGATCCTTTTTTAATCTGGAACAAATGATCCAGTGATAAATTAAAATGCTGGCAAAGCTGCTGGGTCTCCCCCAGCACAAGCGGCGTTTCTCCCCTGATTCTCCGGTAGGCGCTATCAGTGCTAACATGCAGTATTCCAGACACTACATCTACCATTGAAGCATCTGGGGGTATCAGTTCTTTAATGCGCTGAAACAAAAATTCCTGGGCCTGGTCCGTTGGCATAGTTGGCTTTAGACCCGGGAGTATTGAAGCAGCCGTTGCAAGAGATCCGGGACTATTGGGAAGTT
>DASVNY010000613.1:0-7339 GCA_036383615.1 Chitinophagaceae bacterium | reverse complement strand
GCATGGGTCTTTCCCAGGAAATACTCGCAGGTATTTGGAACACTAAGCAACAAACTGCAGTTGTAAGCAAACACGAAGCATTTAATAAACACCTGCAGCGATTGAGTAATCATTTCTCAGAGCCGGCATTGCAATACCAGGCGCAGGAAGCTACAGACGAAACAAATGGCACGATTGCTATATCAACCAGGGGAAAATACAGGAAAATTATATGGACCGCAGCTGTAGCAGCTTCTCTTGTTATCGGGTTTATGTTTATTCCCGGCCTTATTTCGGATAAAGGCAGTAGAAAAGCACATGCGCAAAACATAGTTAGCACGAAAAGAGGTTCCAAGTCAAAGATCGAATTGCCCGATGGCACACAAGTATGGTTGAATGCGGATAGCCGCATCACTTATGATGAAAATTTTCACGGGGCTCAACGGGAGGTTAGCCTTAGCGGTGAAGCGTTTTTTGATGTTGTAAGAGATGAGAACCGGCCTTTTGTAATTCATACTCCAACCATCGATGTAAAAGTGCTTGGCACTGCTTTTAATGTTCGTTCTTATGAAAATGAAAAGAACACGGAAACATCGTTGATCAGGGGTTCTGTTGAGATCACATTGGTGAAAAGCCCTGACAAGAAAAAGATCATTCTCAAACCCAATGATAAGCTGATCGTCAATAATCATAAAGCAAGTTTCCATACAGATAGTGCGATAGTGAAGGATAGATCAAAAAATCAAATACCTGTAATGACACTTGCCAAAATCAATTACCAGCAAAAAGACAGTAGTGCGATAGAAACGTTGTGGGTAAATAATAAACTAGCATTTGATGGCGAACCTTTGGAGGAGATCGCATTAAAAATTGAACGCTGGTTCGATGTAAAAGTGAATATAGCGGATGAGCGGATGAAAAGGGATTCTTATACGGCTGTTTTTGAAGAAGAGAACCTGCAACAGGTGATGGCAACCTTGCAAATGACGGGTAAGTTCAAATATACGATCAACAAAAAGGAAGTTACGATCAGGCCCTGACGAACCTGGTCTTAAAATACTGTTTTACGATTGCCTAACCACAAAAAAACTGCATGCTTATGAAACGAGTAACATAAACTGAATAATAAAACGGAGAATGTTTGCGGCATCCCCCGTTAACGAATGAAAAAAACTTGCCCAGGCCTGGGCAAATTCAATCATCAAATCAAAACTAAGGTATGAAAAAAAATGGACACCTTGTGTCTGCCGACACAAGCCGTTTGCTCATCAAATGCTTGCTGACGATGAAGTTCACTATTCTGTTTGTTGCCGTACTTTCACTTCAATCCCTTGCACGGGGCTATGGCCAGGATAATATCTCGCTAAGTCTCGAAAAAGCCAACTTAAAAAAAGCTTTTAAAGCCATAGAGGACCAGGGAGTGTTTCGTTTTGTTTACAAAGACGAGATATTACCCAGGGAATTTCGTGTCAGCATTCATGTTCAGGACAGACCACTTAATGAAGTGCTTGAAAAGATCCTGACCAACACTACACTTACTTATCGTCGTTTAGGAAGCAACCTGGTTGTTATTACCAACCAGCAGTCTGCTGATAAACTGCCACCGGGAAAAGAACTGGAAGCGCCGGTAGTGATCAGTGGAAGAATCACTGATGAAAAAGGAGATGCCCTTGGAGGCGTGAGTGTGCTGGAAAAAGGAACTGTTAATGGTTCCGTTACTAAAGATGATGGTTTGTTTGTGATCAATGTAAGCAGCGCCGATGCTACATTGATCGTTAGTTACATTGGATTCCTTACTCAGGAAGTAAAGTTAGACGGAAAGAATTCTGTCACTATTCAAATGACCGCCACTAACCGTAATATTTCGGAAGTGATCGTGGTAGGTTATGGACAGCAGCGAAGAAGTTTGTCAACTGGTGCTATCTCTTCTGTAAAAGCGGAACAACTTACTTCTGTTTCTTCAACAAGAATAGACCAGGCTTTGCAGGGAAGAACAGCCGGTGTGTTGGTATTGCCAACATCAGGA
Organism: Chitinophagaceae bacterium; assembly: GCA_036383615.1. Classification (GTDB taxonomy): domain Bacteria; phylum Bacteroidota; class Bacteroidia; order Chitinophagales; family Chitinophagaceae; genus CADEDV01. The sequence goes on along the minus strand of DASVNY010000613.1, from coordinate 5,334 downwards.
CAACCAGGAGCGGGGTTAAATATCCGTATCCGCGGCGCAGGTTCTAACCGCAACTCAAATCCCTTATACATTATTGACGGAGTAAGAGCCGGGGGTATTGAATATCTTGATCCTTCCGAAGTTGCTTCCATCGAAATATTAAAAGACGCAGCTTCCGCCGCTATCTATGGAGCTGAAGGTGCAAATGGCGTTATCATCATTACAACCAAAACAGGAAAAAGAAATACTTCGGAAATAACTTACAGTGGTCAATACTCTGTGCAATCATTGAAAGAAGGATTCATCAAAATGATGAATGCACAGCAGTACCAGCAATACCTGCAGGAAGCAGGTGTGGCCAATGCTCCCACACAAGCGGATGTGGCCAACATAGGAACTGGCACAAACTGGCTGAATGAAGTGATTCAAACAGCTCCACAGCAACATCATTCATTACAGTTTAGCGGAGGAACTGATCGCTCAAGCTACCTTATAGGTGGTTCAATCTTCACACAGGAAGGTATTGTAGGTGGCGACAAAGCAAGGTTCAACCGTTACACTGTTCGTTTCAATGGTGATCATAAAGTAAAGAACTGGATCACTGTTGGTAACAGGCTCTCTTATACTCAACATAGAAGAAGAGCTATCTCAGAAAATAACGAATTTGGTTCTATTCTCTCCAGTGCTTTAGTGATGGATCCTATCACACCTGTTGTTTATACAGGAACGTTGCCGGCGCATGTGCAAACTGCACTAACAAGTAGCACACCCAGTGGCGTGCCCATCAGCTCACTATTGCGCAGGGATCCTAATGGAAATTTATATGGCATCTCAAATTTCCTGAAAGGAGAGTATGGTAATCCTATTTCAAGGATCGGTCTCGCAAAAGGAGAGAACGTTCAGAATAAGATCGTGGGAAGTGTTTACGCTGATATCTCACCGTTTAAAGGATTTGTTTTCACTTCAAGATTTGGTCTCGATGCCGCTTTCCAGACAGGTCATGGCTGGAACCCAACTTTCTGGTATTCCAGCGAAAGCCTGAATACAGTTGCTACCGGCTATGATTATAGCAATAACTGGTACACCTGGCAGTGGGAAAATTTTGGAACCTATAAAAGAAGTTTCGGGGATCACAACTTTACATTACTTGCCGGTGTTGCTGCCATTAAAACAAAAGAATACCATATCGGGGCAAGTTACTCCGGTTTGTTTAAAGAAGATGACAGGTTCTCTTACGCAGACTTTGTGCCCAATACACAAGACCTGGTAGGTAGCAACAGTTTCATTTATAGTTTGGCTTCTGCATTTGGAAGACTCTCTTATACCTACAAAGACAAATATCTTTTTAATGGATCACTGCGCAGGGATGGAAGCTCTAAATTAGCTCCGGGCCAGCAATGGAAAACATACCCGGCCGTTTCTGCGGGATGGATCATTTCCAACGAATCTTTTTTTGATAATGTATTGGCAGGTAAACTCAACTATGCAAAATTGCGTGGAAGCTGGGGTCAGAACGGTAATGTTTCCTCTGTAGGAATTGGTGAATGGATGAATGCGATTAATGCAAGCAGTCAGTATCTCGATGCTAATGGAAATGTGATCGTTGGTGCTTCGCCCAATGCATTGGCTAATCCAACCCTCACCTGGGAAACCAGCGAGCAATTTGATATCGGGGCGGATTTTGGGTTCTTCAACAACCGTTTAAGCCTGACAATAGATTACTACAAAAAAACAACAAAGGACCTGCTTACTGGCGGAACTCCTCCTGATTTTGTAGGTAATGTTTTGAGAACAGCGAATGCCGGCAATGTAGTAAATAAAGGCTGGGAGTTTGAGGTCTCTTATAATAACAAAACCACAGCAGGTAAAAATGTGCTGACTTATGAGATCAGCGCCAATCTTTCTACACTTGATAACGAGGTAACTTATCTTGATCCCAATTCTCCGGTCATTTTCGGCGCAGGCATCGGCACTGGTTGGTCCGCTACTGCCATGCAGGTTGGTTTCCCTGTTTGGTACTTCAATGGTTACAAAACAGAGGGTATTTTCCAGAACCAGGCACAGATCGCGGATTACCTGAGCAAAACGGGCATCACTGGTTATGCACCAAAACCCGGCGAGCCAATCGTTGTGGATGTGAATGGTGATAAGCAAATATCTCCTGGTGATATGACCTATATCGGCAGCCCACACCCAAGTCTTACATTCGGTGGACGCGTTAGCCTTGCTTATAAAGGATTCGATCTGCTGGTATTTGTACAGGGACAAACAGGTAATGATATCCTGATGGGCTTTAACCGTACTGACCGTTCTACGGCCAATAAACCTTATTTCTTTTTTGCTAATCGGTGGACAGGTGAGGGTAGCACCAATAAATGGTTTGCATCCAACACATCCAATCCTTATATCTACAATAGCGACCTGATGATATTCGATGGCGCTTATACAAGAATAAGACAGTTGCAATTAGGCTACACATTGCCAGCCAGTATCGGCAATAAGATCAATATCAAAAATGCAAGATTATATGTTTCGCTGGATGACTTTTTCACTTTCACTAAATATCCGGGTGTAGATCCCGAAGGTGGAAGTAACGGTCAAAACAGTATTGGTATTGACAGGGGTGGTTATCCGATCCCAAGAAAAGCAATTGTGGGCCTCACATTTAATTTCTAATCATTAAATGTAAAAACATGAAAAAGTCTTTTAAGTATATAACTATCATTTGCGCAACTGCGTTGACGATGTCAACAGGTTGTAAGAAATTTCTTACCCAGGAAGTGCCGGGAGCTTATGCCGAGCAGGACTTCTATAAAACAGATGAAGAAGCCACGCAGGCTGTTACAGCTGTCTATGACATGATGCAGGCGCATTATAATAGCAGCTGGGGAAGTTTATATATGGTGAAAAGCCTGTTATCGGATGAAAGCAATGCGGGTGGAGAAAATGCAGGCGACCAACCCGGTTACCAGACATTGGACAATTATACTTTCGATGCTACCAACGACAAAGTAAAGGAAGCATGGAGAATGTGCTATTTCACTATTTATCGAGCTAACAAAGTAGTGAACAGGGTGGAGCCAGCTACGGATCTCCGTAAGCGATTGATCGCTGAAGCAAAATTTTTGAGAGCCTATAATTATTTTGAACTGGTTTCTCTCTGGGGTGATGTGCCACTGGTGATCGATGATATTCCGCCGGCACAATACACAAGCACAGGAAGAAAAGCCAAAGCAGATGTGTATGCACAAATAGAAAAAGATCTGAATGAGGCAATTGCCGTACTTCCGTTGAAAAGCGGTTATTCAGGAGGCGATAGGTTCAGGGTTTCTAAAGGGTCTGCTCAATCCCTGTTAGGTAAAGCGTTGCTCTATCAACAAAAATATGCTGAAGCGGCAACGCAGTTTGAAAATGTGATCACTTCTACCCAGTACTCATTGGCCTCCTCAGTAGGAGCAGCTTTTTCAAGAAATCATGAGTATGGACCGGAATCTGTATTCGAGATCGACTACAGCAATGTCCGCAATTATGATTGGGGCAACTTCCCCTGGGGAGGTGCACCGGAAAGTAATATCCATATTCAATTGATGGGCCCAAGAGGTGATTTTTACACCAAAGCGCCTTCAGATTCATTGATAGCAGGTTGGGGATTTATTCTTCCAAAACAGAAATTGTGGGATGCGTTTATCGCGATGGGAGATGTCAATCGCAGGAAACAATCTATCATGTCGCAGGGGGAATTAATAGCCGCAGGTGGTAACTGGTCCAACCCTACTGCCTATGACTATGAAGGCTTTTTCCAACGCAAGTATGGCGCTTTTGCTTCACAAACGGGTGGGCCGGTAAGTGAATTGAACTATGGTACCAACTGGAGACATATCCGCTATGCCGATGTATTATTGATGGCAGCCGAAGCTTTTAATAAATCAAACAACGATATAAAGGCCCGCACTTATTTGAATATGATCCGTCAGCGTGCAGGTTTGGGTATTATATCTTCTTCAGGCAATACTTTGTTCGAAGACATTGTAAAAGAAAGACAGCTTGAACTGGCATTTGAAGGTGTTCGGTTCACCGACCTGGTTCGTTGGGGTAAAGCAGCTACAGAATTAGGCACATTGGGTTATCAGCAGCAAAAACATAACGTGCTGCCAATACCTGATTATGATGTGAGAACGGCACTGCTTCCACAAAACCCCTTCTATTAAGACATTCTATTCTTTGACAATTAAACTTTTTGATATGAGAAAGTTAATTGAACAGCATCGCATTCTCTTTTTACTCTACATACTGGCCATTCCTTTTGCGTTCTATTCCTGTAAATATGAAACAAGAAGTTTGGAACCAGAACCGACAGCTTCATTTACCGTTACACCTGTTGCAGGGCAGGTAAATAAATATCTTCTGACCAGCACATCACAAAATGCTTTCCGTTATGATTGGGATAAAGCAAGCGGTAGTGGTTATGTGCAGGGAAAACAAATTGACACCGTTTATTTTCCTGACAAGGGTGTTTATACAGTCAGGTTATTTGTGTTTGGTCATAGCGGAACAGACAGTGCCAAACAAGATATTAATGTAGCCAATGATGATCCTGCAGCTATTACGCCATTCAAATTGCTTACCGGCAATAGCACCCGTAAATGGAAATTAGCACCTGAAGCAGGAGCATTGTGGATCGGCCCTGATCCCAACACTACCTGGTGGCAAAATGGTTTACCTGACGTAACCTCAAGATCATGCTTATTCAATGATGAATATACTTTCATCAAAGCGGGTAGCAAGATGGAGTTTGATAGCAAAGGAGATTTTTATGTGGATGAAGAAGGCGGCAACCCGCATCCTACAGGAATGCCGGCAGTGGGTTGTTATGCAAATGGCGCCATCCCGGTTCAATTCCAGGCCTGGGCGAATAACAGTACTGCCTTTACGTTTGAAGTTATTGGCAACAATAAACTAAAAGTAAATGGTACCGGCGCTCATCTTGGATTATATAAAGCAGGTACACCACCCGACGCTGCACTGGGCACACCAGCAGCCAGCGTCACGTATGATATTGTTTCCATCACAGCCACACGTTTGGTTTTAAAACTTGATTATGGCTGGGGAGCATGGCGATTTACCTACGTAGCGATCTAAATTTTTAGCAAGCAGTAGTTTCTCATTCGCAATCGTCAGAGGGTGGACGTATTTACTTTTTTCAAGGTCGAATATTCTCCACCCCTTTTTATTTACTATTAAGATCAATCACAAAGAATGAAACGCAGTATAGTTGCTTTAAGAATAATTGGTACAATAACAGCTTGTTTCTTTTTTTATTCAACTGGTTTTTCACAGAATAACATTGATAAAAAG
>DASVNY010000612.1:0-1802 GCA_036383615.1 Chitinophagaceae bacterium | reverse complement strand
GTTATATTGCCAATGGCGCTGAGCCCTGGCGTTTTCCTACCACTGAACAACTGCCGGCTATACCCGTTAAATTCAAAACTGAATTGGGTCATGGTGAAGAAAAATTGCAGCCCTATTTAAGAGATGAAAAATTAGCAAGACCCTGGGCCGTTCCAGGCACTGCGGGTTTGGAACATCGTATTGGTGGGTTGGAAAAACAAAATATCACGGGTAATATCAGCTATGAACCCGAGAACCACCAGTTGATGGTAAAGATCAGGCAGGAAAAAGTTGATAAGGTTGCTGATTATATTCCTGAACAAAAATTAGATAGCGGCGCTGATAAAGGAAAAGTGCTGGTGCTTGGATGGGGCTCAACTTATGGAGCTATCAAGAGTGCGGTAGCAGAGTTGCAGGCGCAGGGTCATTCAGTAAGCCATGCGCATCTTCGTTATGTACGTCCTTTCCCCAAAAACCTCGGTGAGATACTAAAGAATTTTGAAATAGTATTGATACCTGAGATAAACAATGGCCAGTTAATAAAGATCATCCGTGATGTTTATTTTATAGATGCAAAAGGATATAATAAGATCATGGGTGTGCCGATTACCAAAACTGAGTTGGTAGAGGAGATAAAGAAGTACGTATAGTTTCCCTTAAATGAGCATTGAAAATCGAGTATTGATCATTGTGCATTTTTTTTCGTTGCAAAAAAAATGCTCAATGCTCAATTTTCAATACTCAATGATAAAAGCTAAAAGACATTACCCCGAAGGAGGGGTGTAGGGAGCCTTCCCAATAAATTCTAACCTTATTTAACATTTCATGCCGCTTGTATAACCTGGGCATTTATTTCCTTTGTCCAGTATTATTTTCATTAAAATTTAGCGTCATGAAAAAGATATTTCTACTCTTTTGCCTTTTCCAATTAGCATTTTTGTGTACGATACATTCACAGCAAAATAATATTGTAAAAGAAAAATTCAACTGGGGTCGTGGTGAGCAGGACACAACTGCTGGTTATGCGCAGGCGGTGAAAGTGGATAATGTATTATATATATCAGGCACCGTGGCACGGGATGTTAGTCCAGAAGGCATCAAGCGGGTATATGATGGATTAGAAAGAACATTGAAACATTATGGTGCCACGTTTCAAAATGTGGTAAAGGAAAATGTATATACAACGGATATCGAATCGATGAAAGAATTCAACCATGTTCGCAAAGCGTATTATAAAAATGATTTTCCTGCTGCTACCTGGGTGCAGATAAGCCGCCTGTATATGGCTGATGCGAAACTGGAGATAGAGCTTATAGCTCATTTACCAAAGTAAACGATCAGGGTGTGATCGGAACCGTTTTTACAGTGGTAGAAATGAACAGCGATTCATAAAGTATAGCGCCGCCATACAACAACATGGTGATGATAAGACCATACATAAAGATGTTGTAAGAGATCCGCAGCCAATGATATTTTTTAGCCAGCACCACGCCAAGGAAGTAAAGATCTTTTACCATACTGCTATATAAATAATCACGACTGTTCAGCATTTCTTTCATGGCCCAGTCATAATCGGGAAGACTCATGTTATGAAAATTACCAAAGAACAGCAGGTTGGTCCTTTTGTTCTGAATATCTTCTTTGGTAAATTTCCCTTCTGATATATTAGGGCGGGTCGCTTTTACTGCAAAAACAATTGTTGCCACACACACAAGCACTAATGCGGTTGTAGGCAGGATAAGATGGGTCTCTTCTTCCAGTTTTCTGATCAATACGGAAATGACCACAGATAGAATGATCGAATTCACCGAGATCATGATATT
>DASVNY010000611.1:0-11731 GCA_036383615.1 Chitinophagaceae bacterium | reverse complement strand
CGTTCTACCAACAGGGTGCTCCTACGGAGCAATACGTCATCTCTGCTCACCGCTTTTATAAACGCTTCTAAACCGATGTCTGGGCCAACAGCACTTGCAGCTTAAATAAATGTAGTGGCCCGACTCGGCGACAAACAATTTGAGTTGTGTGTATTGGAGGAGGAGACTTGTCGGCAAAAAAATGCTGTGGGTTTATCAGGATTTTACCTGCAACTCGGCGTTAGCTCTTTTGCCGATAGAATATACGGCCCCGATGGGGCCGTTTGCTTTTGTATGCTACGTTCTACCAACAGGGTGCTCCTACGGAGCAATACGTCATCTCTGCTCACCGCTTTTATAAACGCTTCTAAACCGATGTCTGGGCCAACAGCACTTGCAGCTTAAATAAATGTAGTGGCCCGACTCGGCGACAAACATTTTTTGCTTAAGCAATTTGTCCTGGAGAACTGTTAATCGGCTTCTTTTTTAACAGCGCTGAATTTAATATATGCGGCCCCGATGGGGCCGTCTGCTTTTGTATGTTGCATTCTACCAACAGGATGCTCCAACGGAGCATTACATCATCTCTGTTCACCGCTTAATTTTTTGATGAAGCAATTTGTTCCGGAGAGAGATTGCCGGTTATCGAGAGAAGCTTCCTGATTTTTTTAACTCACCTTGTAAAACGACCCGCCCCGTAGGAGCAACCTGTTGGTAGAAATATTCGAAATAAGAGCCAGGCCCCATAGGGGTCGCCTGTTTTCTTTTGGACTGAATTTATAATATATGCGACCCCGATGGGCCATTTGCTTTTGTATGTTGCATTCTACCAACAGGATGCTCCAACGGAGCATTACATCATCTCTGTTCACCGCTTAATTTTTTGATGAAGCAATTTGTTCCGGAGAGAGATTGCCGGTTATAGAGAGAACCTCCCTGATTTTTTAACTTACTTTATAAAACGACCCGCCCCGTAGGGGCAACATATTGGTAGAAACATGCGAAATAAGAGCCAGGCCCCGTAGGGGCCACCGGTTTAAATCAATATTAAAATTTCACCTGCAATCCCACCCCGACAATAGATTTCAATTGCAGCGCCGGAGATGTTTTTTGTTTGCCAAACAATTTTACATCGTCGTCATAGATCATGTCGAGATTCCAGGAAAAGGCAATGATCCTGGCCACTTTGGCGGTGAGCATATTGGTCATATACAGGTCAACATTCTTTGGCTCCTTTTTATAATTGGAGAAAAGATCGAGCCTGCCTTTATAGGAAACATACTTGTTGAATGACTTTTGATAATTGATGGTGGCGAACGAACCAAGTTCATTAATGCTATGCTTGCCGGGTTTTACACCATAATCTCCTTTCGCCGATAAACTATCATCCATTATGATGATCCAGCGTGAAGTAACAGGCGAAAAGAAAATGGATAGTTCTTTCACCGGCTTATAATCCAATCCCAAACTCACGAGCAAATAGCCGGGAGAAAGAAGATCGGAAGAGAATGTTTTTAATGTGTCTTTATAAGTAAAGCCTTTGAAGAATTGTGAACGGAAATTAAAAGCGCTGGCAAGGTTAAGTCTTTTATCCAATGCATAGCCATATTTGGACAAAAGATCAAAACGATCATCGTTCTTGCGGCTGCCAAGGGTCGTGGTCTTTATATAACCAAAATTCACATCAAGGGTATTATCCCAACTGTGTTTATTCTTTTTATAAAAACCAAAGAGATTAAGACCTGTAGAAATAGTAAGTGTAAAATCATCACCACCGGCGGCCCAGTTGCTCAATGTGCCCTGCCCGGCATTGATGCCAAAGACAATTCCTTTTTTCCAGGCATGCTTGACTGAATCAGGGATATCTTTTTTTACGGAGCGCAAGATCTCGGTTTGCATTTTTCTTACCACTGCATCCTGCGAAAAAGCGATGCTGCTAAACAGTAATGTTATTGCCGTAACTGAAAATCCTTTCCCTTTTTTCATAAACGAATTGGTTCGTGTCTTCGTTATGGAAAATTGTTAACCGTCAAAAGATGACTGGCCGCGAAGTTATAGTTGCAAACAGGAGCAGGAAATTATTATTATACCAATACTGTTAAAATCTGGTGAGAATAAAAAGACAAACGTTTGCAAAAGCTAATGTTTGGTAGTGTTTGATTAAAGGATAGAATGAAAATTGCAAATAATTTAAAAGCCTTGCGTTCATTGTGCATCCTTTGCGATACTCTCACCCTGCTTATCCCGACAAGTGTCGGAGCTTGTCGAAGGATGTATTGCAAAGAGCGCCATGAACCGCAAGGGGCGCAAGGTTAGGAAGCTTTTATTGATATAAACTTCTTTGTGATTTGAGGTTAAAATTTAACAAGCAGTCCAATTCCTACCAATGATTTTACCTGCAGGCGCGGTGCATTTTTATCAGGGCCAAATAGCTTCACATCATCATCATAAATAAGATCAACACCCCATGTGGCTGATAAAACTTTAGAAAGCTTTACGTTGAGTATGTTCGACATAAAGATGTCAATGTTCTGCGGGTTTCTCCTGTAATTGGAGAAAAGATCCAGTCTTCCTTTATAGGTGATATTCTTTGAAATATCCTTGAGATAGTTCACGCTGGCAAAAGCACCGAATTCAAAACTGCTTTTTTCTCCCGGCTCAACACCATACAATCCTTTATTGGATAAAGCGGTGTCTTTTACAATTACAAAACGTGCCGTGATGGGAGAGAAGAATATTGAAAGCTCTTTAACGGGCTTATAATCCAATCCAAGGCTCAATAAAACATATCCCGGCGCCATAAAATTGGAGGAGAAAATTTTTTCTCCATCAGGGTAAGTATATCCCTTGAAGAATTGAGAACGCAAATTGAATAAGACAGCTGCATTTAGTTTGGACGTTAGCGCATAACCATATTTTGAAAGCAGGTCAAAACGATCATCATTCTTGCGGCTGCCAAGACTTGTTGTGTTTACGTAACCAAGGTTAAAATCAAACGTATTATCCCAGCTATGTTTATCTTTTTTATAAAATCCATATAGGCTGAGCAGGGAATTGATGGCAATAGAAAAGTCATCGCCACCGGCAGCCCAGTTACTCAACGATGCCTGTGATACATTCAAGCTGTAAAGACCGCCTTTCTTCCATCTTTTGACAGTAGTATCGGAGGCATCTTTTTTAATGTTTTTGTCTGCGTCGGAGCGGAGTTTTTTAACGGTCTCATCCTGTGCAATGCAAAAAGTAAAGGAGAGCAGTGCAGTCAATAGCAGTAGGGGTTTCATAAGCTGAAGTTTTAGCTAAATAATTTCAACCCGTCAATTATCAAAATTGACGCCGGATTTTATTCTTGATAACAATTGGTTATAACAATTATTGATCAATCGCTGTGCCAGCTCGTTTCGGGTGGGTGGATTCTGGTTGTTGTTAGGGTTATTGATCAATTCCAGGTCCGATGATTCCAGGGCGCGGCTATCGCCGGTATAACGGGCAGATTGCTGCGTCCATGTATAATTATCAGGAAAACGATCAAACAGGATATTATTGTTGGACACACGGTCATAGATGCGGCATTCCAAAGAAGCACGACTTTGTAATATTCTTCTTGATACAAATACCGTTGCTTTTATTGTTTCATAGATGGGTTGTGGCGGATTGCTTTTTGTTTCACCCGTTTGTATTTGCTTTGAACGATTGATACTATAACTATCGGTGAAAACTTCGCCGATATAGAGATCGGTAAATGATATATCCACCACACGATCAGGTTGCACATTCTGCGAACGCAGATCGGCCTCACTGTAAAATTTTACATCCCTGTATGAGGAGCTGTTGAGATCCCTGACCATTTTTTGCTGCAGGTAATCATTGTTGAATCCCCAATAGCTCCATCCATAATTATAATAATTCACGGGTCGCACCAATACCTTGATCAGCGAAAGCAATCTTGCTTCTTCCATTCTTTCCCTGACATCTTTGAAATTGGGAAAAGCGCTATTGGCTTTTACAAACATATCATAAGCCTTGCGGGCATAAGGGCGGTTATTATAATTAAGGTATTCGAGCCCTTTGCTATAATATTCTTCTGCTGCTTTTTGTTTGGCCTCCTGTATGCGGATGGCAGGGTTCCAGGGTTCGGGTATCAGTTTGGTTAGCGCCGGGTTGGATCTTATTTCTGTATATAACTGTTGCGCCACCAGCAACTGTTTACTGATCTCGATCCAACGATCGCCCTCGCTCATATTCTCATAAGTGCTTTGATTGATATTCTTGCGCACATCGGACGCTTGCCGGTAAGCATCAGGCAGTTGCCTGGCGGCATCAGCATCGTTGGGATTTTTCTTTAATCGTTCGATAAGATCAAATACCAATTGATCATCGGGAGTATATCGCTTTTGAATTTGTTTGGAAGAGGAGCAACTCAATAATAGCAGCAGGCTGAACATCCATACGGAAAAGGAGCGGGTCATAGTTTGAATTTTAAAGCAACAAGGTAAAAAGAATTTCTGTCTGCTGCAATTGGCCGCTGTTTTCATTGTTTTCACCGGGTGTAAACAGTCAATAGCTGTTTAAGGCTGGGTTTAGCCTGCTCCGGCATTTAGTTTTAATAAAAATTAATTATGAAGCTTATCATTTTTGGTTCATCCGGAACAGTAGGGCGCCAGTTATTGCTGCAGGCATTGCAGTCGGGCTATTCAGTCACTGCTTTTACAAGAAGCAAAGAGAGGCTTAGTGATATCATGCATCCGCATCTCCGGATCGTCGAAGGCGATGTGTTAAATGAAAAAGATGTATTGCTTAATATGAAAGGACATGATGCGGTGTTATGTGCATTAGGCGATGGAAGAAAAGGTATTGTTCGTTCACAGGGAACAAAGAATATCCTTAAAGCAATGAAAGAAGCTGGGATTGACCGTTTTGTTTGTCAAACAACATTAGGAGCAGGTGATAGTCGCGGCAATCTTAATTTTTTCTGGAAGCACATTATGTTTGGATGGTTCCTTAAGGAAGCTTACCGGGATCATGAACTGCAGGAGGAACATATTCTACAGAGCAAGCTGAATTGGACCATTGTAAGGCCCGGTGCATTTACCAATGGAAACGTTACGGGCAACTATCAGCATGGCTTTGCCGGTAATGAAAAGAACCTGAAGTTGAAAATATCAAGAGCTGACCTGGCAGACTTCATGCTTAAGCAATTAAATACAGACGAGTATAGCAGGAAGGCAGCCAGCTTATCTTATTAATGGCTTACAAAATCATGACGTTACAAAAAAGTCTGTTAAACCATTTGTTACCATAAACAGGCAGGCATGATAAATGCGTTAGATGAAAATACCTAACACACCTATCATGTACTTTAAGAAGATGACGATACTGGCTGTCGCGCTGTCAATTTTTGCGACGGCCTGTAAAAAAAATAAAAACGACGATGCTGATGATGATGTTTGTGCTGAGTCGAACAGGGTTGAAAGCGGTAGCATTATTTCCAACCGGTATATAGTTGCTTATAGCCCGGCAGCGGTTAATGGCCGCACGATGACTGCATCCGGGTTGATGGAAAGAAGTCGCCAGATGCTGGAGCATCACGCCATTCCTGCAGCAAAAGTGGAAGCGGTCTTTGGTGGTGAGCCCGGTGGCTTTATTGCCAACCTGTCGAGTGAGGAAGCCAATGACTTAAAGAACGATGTAAGCATCAATGCCATTGAGCCTGACCGTGTGATTAGTCTCGCTACTTGTTTTACTGTAGCAGCGCCACGGTTGATCACCTGGAATATTGCTAAAGTAGGTTATGGTGATGGCACCGGTAAAACAGCCTGGATCATTGATAGTGGTATTGATATGGATCACCCCGATCTGACAGTTGATGCGAACCGCAGCCGTTCTTTTGTCACAGGTGTTACTTCACCAGATGATGGCAATGGCCACGGCACACATGTGGCGGGCATCATCGGCGGAAAGAATAATACGTTTGGTGTGCTCGGTGTTGCCTCAGGAGCAACATTAGTATCGTTGAGAGTGTTGGATGATGAAGGCAATGGTACTTTATCAGCCGTAATACAGGCGTTGGGTTATATCAACCAAAATGGAAAAGCAGGTGATGTGGTGAATATGAGTCTTGGTGAAGAAGAAAGCTCTGCTATTTTAATACAACAAGTAAAGAATACAGCGGCAAGAGGAATTTATTTGGCTATTGCTGCCGGAAATGATGGACAGCTGGCAAATAAATATTCTCCCGGCAATGCTAATGGAACAAATATTTACACGGTATCTGCTGTTGATAGCCTGGATCGGTTTGCAAACTTTTCCAACTATGGTAATGATGTAGTTGATTTTGCCGCACCGGGTGTTTACATACTCTCTACTTTCTCACAGGGGCGTTATGCATATTTAAGTGGTACTTCGATGGCGGCGCCGCATGTGGCTGGTTTGTTATTACTGCGGGGCGCAAGGATCACCACATCAGGTTATGCGGTGAATGATCCTGATGGAACACCTGATCCTATTGCGCATTATTAAAGAAAATTTTCAATGCTCAAAATTCAATACTCAATGTTCAGGGCTTAATAATAATTGAACATTGAAAATTGAGTACTGAGCATTTTATCCCTATCCAATAAAAAATCCCCTGTCAAAAATGAGCAGGGGATAATCAGGACATAGCAAAAAGAGAAATACAGTTAGTTCAGGCTGACAGTGTACCTGTCAAGCATACCATAGGTGGATGCGTATTGATTAGATGCCGTTGAAACCGAAATATAATATTGCCCTGCATTTAATGTTGTTGTAACGCTTAAAACAGCAGGATCATTGATGGTGCTTATCAACTGGCCCTGCGCAGAATAGATATTGACAACAAGATCAAGATTGGCTCCGGCATTACTACTGCCAACACTTGCAGGCGATACAGACAATGTTTTGCTACTACCAAGATTTACGGTAAAGAAATCTGCATCATTACTTGTATTGATGTACCCACTGGCTGTGCCGCTCAATGATGTTGCATTAGAAAAACTATTAGAATGATCATCAGCTCTCAGGCCTGCGATGGAACTTATCTGCGCCACTTCATCCTGGTAAGCATTATAACCATTTGAATTCGGACCATTATGCCATACGGTTAAATTGCGATTGTAACCACAACCCATGATTGGCGCCCAACCTGTTTCACCAGTTCCCTGGCCATAATTATACTGACCTGTCAAAGTAGTGCCGCTATATACTGCCTGGTGGTATAAACCAAATGTATGACCAGCTTCATGCGAAGCCGCTTCGGCAATATTTTTTTCACTATAGTTGAGCAATGAAGTGAAAACAAAGCAAGGAGTGTTAGAGCCTGAAGTAAATGTGTTGATAAGTGCCACACCACCGGCCTGTCCAAACCACTCCCATGTTTCAGTAAGTATCACTCTCATTCTCCTGTTGCTGGCTGCTGCATTGAATACTGATTCATCAGCGGTGACAATAACATTGAAAGGCGCATAATCATTTGCTACGCGATTGATAATAGTACCCACTGCCTCAGATGAAAGATTAGCAGGAGCACAATTGATAGTTGCTCCGCCATTCCAGGCTGTACCGGATACAAGCTGCCCGTCAAAATCGAGCAGGATCACAGCAGCATTTGATGAAGGCGGTGGTGGTGGAGGCGGTGTGGTAGTGCCAGTACCGCTACCTGTGCCGGAACCTGCATCACCACGCGGTGGCTTATTAGGTTTTCGATCACCTATTGCTACCAATGCATCTCTTTTTGATAAATTAAATTGGGTGATACCGAAATTGCAGGTCTGCAATTCATTTTCCTGGTTGGGCTCATCAATGTTGGCTTGATTCTGATCATTCTTTGAGCATGACACTAACACACATAGCGCTGCCAGCACAATAAAGTTTTTCATTGTTAGATTGTTTCGGATAGATGAATAAATAAGTTGGGCAGGGGAGAAACTACCACAGTGTAGAATTTATTGCAGGGCTGTGGACAACAAAAAAATACTTGAGCGAAAACAAGACTATGGTAAAATGCTTGATATGAGATTGCTACAATCAGCCTAAAAAAAGCACTACAATTTTAATTGATCATTGCTGCTGCCCGGTTTAATATTTGAGGCAAACATTATTAAAATAGCATTATGGCAGACCAACCTGACAAGAAAGAAGAAAAGAAGAAGGATGCACCTGCATTAAAACCTGACCCGGAGACATTCCACACTACCGATCCGCAGGAGCATATGCAGGGTCCTGTGTCATCAACTATGCAAAACATTAAAGAAGAAGCAGAGGAAAATAACGAGGAAACAAAAGAAGAGGCCGACAGGAAGCAGGAAAAAAATAAATAATTGATGAGCAGCTGCGTTAATATTAAAGAAGAAAGCAATGAGAGCTGGTTTTTTTCGTTAGCATTGTTGAATGCCTTCTTCTTATCGTCCTGTACAGTGGATCGCTCTGCTGGTGCTACTGGTTTATCTCGTAGTACTCACCAAGAACATTGTCTTTAAAAAAGACAGCGTTCGTTATTACAAACGCTATTTCGCCAAGGAGTATAAACGTTATTCGGTCCGTAAGGGATGGGAAAAAGCCAATACTGTTCCTTTCCGCACCATCAATATGTATTACAAAGGCTATAAGCACAATAATAAAATCGCTACTTATAATTTACTGGGCAACTTATTAGGGTTTATTCCATTTGGCTTTTTGTTACCGCTGGCTGTTCCCTGGTTTCGTCGTTTTTTTCCAATGCTGATGGCTATCCTTTTGCTGAGTATCGATTATGAAACTATTCAGCTGATCACGGGCCTTGGGATCTTTGATGTGGATGACCTGTTGCTAAATAGTACTGGTGCCCTGGTGGGGTATTTATTTTTTTGGTTGACCAGCTTATTGATGAAGCGATCAACTATTTCTTTACCACATAGCCACAATAGAGACATAGGGAGCACATAGTGGGTATCTATGTGTATCTATGCACCTATGATCCTATGTGGTAAAATATTATTATCGATGTCACGAAGCCCTACCAATAAAATATTCACATTATTTCTTCTGCAACTAATTGTACTGTATTTTACTGCTATAATTGAGGATTGAAAATTGTTCGTTGAGCATTGAACATTTTTTTCTTAAAACGATAGGAAAATGTTCCATTCTCAATGCTCAATGTTCATTTTGTGCGACCTTAACTTAATGACATTTATTATTCATTCACTAACCAAAACATTTTATGAAAACAATTCTTATTACTTCCATTGCTTTATTCAGCATTGTAAACACAACAACCGCACAGATCAAGGTCAATCCATTGCCTGCAACAGAAAGGGTGCAGCCCGTAACACCTGCTGTTAAAGCGGTAGCCTTTCGGTTATCTGATGCTACACTTGCAGCATTGCCAGCCAATAGCTCTGTTGCACTCAATACTTCACTGAAAGAATTCGATCTTTCCAATAATGCAAGAGGCGGCCAGTTCACTGCACCTGAGAATGGAGTTTATCATTTTGATGTGCATGTAAATATTTCTCCCAGCCTAACTGACTATAAAAATTATCTCCGTTTTCACCTCTCCCTGATGAAAGGAAATGATGTGGCGGAAAAAACAACATTGATGAATCCGCAAACCAGTTATACTACTACGCATACACTTCGTATCAGTACCACCTTGTTATTAAATAAAGGCGATGTGATCTCGGTAAAATATAATGCTGATGCAGAACCAGGTACTGCTGCGGTAAATGTTTTAAATGCGACTTTCTCCGGGTTTAAAGTAGCGAGCCTAACAGGTGGAGCGCAGGAAGGAACGATCCGTTAAGATTGTAGCGCTTCCAGGTACTCCTTTATATAATCTTGTTTTTGTTTGCGCCGGTATTGCATTATGAAACGCGGATGCGGCAATGGAGTGATGCGCTCAAACCATTTGTGTGCTGCATTCAGTGATGAAAGAAATTTAAAATTCTTTTCACCACCAATGCAGATACAGTGGTCACGGGTAAAACCAAGTGAAAGTTGTTGATCGATCTGTTCAATGATAAAAGGAGTCACGGCAGCCTGTAGTTTTTTATCATCATAATAATTCATATTGACCCCGCTTGCAGTAATAAAACCAAGCGGACATACTGAACCGATGAACCAATCTTTATAAAATGCTTTCGGGCCACCATAGGCTTCGATCATTTCATAAATAAACTCGGCCGATAATTCGGAGGAAGAACCGAATGGATGTTTGATGCCACAATTTTCCAATAATTGTTTGGGTGCTGTAAAATTTACTCCCGTAATACCGGCACCAAAGCGACCGGGATTAATACCCAATAGCAAGCGTCGTTTTGAATTGCCGGTAAAGAACTTTTTACAAAAGCTTTCCACCACTTTCATCACCTGTGGATCTTTTTGCGGGAACAATACTTCGATCCCTTTTGGCAAATTGACCGGTGGTTTCAATGATCCATAAAAATGTATCAGCTTATTGGCAAATGACATGACTGTGAAGATAAGGGTTCACAAATGCTGATTGTGAAGAAATATAACCAGTAAACAACTGGCAGGGGCATGTTATTTGGAACAGCAACAGTATCTAAATAAACCACTGTTTTTTAACCAAATCAAAAAACATGGAAACAAAAACAAAAAGCAGCCCTAACCCGGCACAACCGGTAAGCAATATGCCAGAAGATCTCGTGATCAACCGGGTATTTCAATTACCCATTGCTAAAGTATGGAAGGCACTAACAGAAGCTGATGAATTCAAAAAATGGTATGGGCCAAAAGGATTCACCTGTCCTCATAGTGAAATGGAGGCGAAGCAGGGTGCAAAGTATCTCAATTGTATGCGGGGGCCTGATGGAAAAGATTATTGGTCAACAGGAACAGTGAAAGAGATCGCAACGGAAAAGAAACTGGTGATCACCGATAGTTTTTCCGATAAAGATGACAATATCATCAGCGGCACAGAATATGGATTGCCCGGCGACTGGCCAAGAGAATTGCTGATCACGTTTGAACTGTCTGAAGCCGATGGTGCTACCAAATTGCGACTGATTCATCATGGTGTGCCTGCCCCGATGTATGAAGAGTGCAAACAAGGATGGAACGAGTCCTTTGATAAGCTGGAAGAAAATATAAAATAGCTTTGAACATTTCTTTTTTCCCGCTGTTTGTCATCCTGAGCCTGGCAAAGGATGGCTTTGTAATTTAGCAAGGATGAAAAAGGAAAAAAGAAAAGGCCGGTGGTTAAGGCGATTATTGAGAGTATTGATCGTACTCATCATTCTTATCATCATTGGTTGTTTTGTATTTGATCACTATGTGCAGTTCCGTCGTTCGGACAAGGAACTGCAAAAGATATTTGCTGAACAAAACATCGATGCCAGCATTCATTATTATGAAACGCATGGGCGTACACTTCGTTATGTAGCAGCAGGAAATGATAGCCTGCCGACTTTATTGTTTCTGCATGGTTCTCCCGGTTCTATCAGTTATTATAATGGTCGCTATAAGGATAGTTCGCTGCATGGACATTTTAGGATCTATGCAGTGGATCGTCCCGGTTATGGGTATTCGGGTTTTGGTGATCCCGAACCTTCTATTGAAAAACAGGCAGCGATGATCAAGCCATTGCTGGATAGTATCCATCATGCCAGGCATCCTATTATAGTGGTGGGCAGTTTTTATGGTGCATCGGTTGCCTCCCGTCTTGCTATGGATTATCCCGACCTGGTTGATGGGTTAGTGCTAACTGGTCCGGCGCTGGGTCCGGGAAGAGAAACTT
>DASVNY010000610.1:0-3741 GCA_036383615.1 Chitinophagaceae bacterium | reverse complement strand
ACAGGATATCGAATCAATCGAGATATTAAAAGATGCTTCTGCTACTTCTATTTATGGAGCAAGAGGAGCAAATGGTGTGATATTAATAACAACGAAAAGTGGTAAAGCTGGCGGCGGTACTACTACTTTTTCCTCTTCTGTTGGACTGGCGATAATGGCCAACAAGATCGATATGATGACGACCCGCCAGGCACACGAATACTGGGAGCTTGCCAAGGCCAGGGCCAACAGGGTGCAGGCTGCTTTAAGTCCTGATCTGCTGGATGTAAATACCGACTGGCAAAAGGAAACGAGCCAGGCGGCACTAAGACAAAATTATAATGTGGGCTTCCAGGGAGGACAACCGAAGCTTCGCTACTTTGTTTCATTGGATTATCTTGACCAGGAAGGATTGCTGAAGTACACAAAGTATAATAAGTATAGTTTAAGAGCGACATTAAGCTCACAAGTAAATAATAAACTGACTATCGAGAACAGGACCACCGTTTCTCAATCAAAGAATGATGGAGCTTTTACAGGGGGACAGGGTGGAACAAACAGCAGTACCGGCGCCACACAACGCATTGTGCAGGCGCCCAGTTTCAGAGCTCCTAATGAGCTTACAGGCGGCGTGGATCCCGAGACAGGTGAAGTTTATGTAACCCCGCTGGTAGTATTGAAAGATCTGCACGATGATATAAAGGTTACCAATATTACAGAACAACTAACGCTGAAGTACACCCCGGTTAAGGGATTGGAATTGCAGACAATGGCAGGGCTCACTTATCGCTTTTTTAATAATGATCAATACCAGGGAGCCGATTATTCACGCACTAAAACTGATCAGCGGATAAGTGCACAGGTTACCAATAACAATACCACCAATTATATTCTTGAGAATACAGCTACCTATAAAAAACAATTTGGTAGCAAGCACGACTTTAGTTTCCTTTTAGGTAATACCATTCAGCGGGAAACATCCAGCGGCAACACCATCAATGCGGTTGATTTTCCTAACACGACTACAGGAGTAAATGCTTTGCAGAATGCAAAGGAAATAACTGTTTCAAGTTTTAAAGAACAATGGCAACTCGCCTCATTCTTTGGCAGGATCAATTATACGTTGGATGGAAAATACCTGTTCACCGGTACGTTGCGCAGAGACGGCTCTTCAAAATTAGCTGTGGGGAACAAGTGGGGCACTTTTCCTTCCGTGGCAGTAGGATGGAGAATTTCAGAAGAGGCTTTTATGCGTAACAGTAAAACCATCTCCAACCTGAAATTAAGAGCCAGTTGGGGACAGATCGGTAACTCGGAGATCGGGGTTTACCAAACCTTTACTACGATCAACAGCGGTACCAATGGTTTTGATAACCAGTTATTGCCTTATTATTATTTGAGCAGGTATGGAGATCCTAACCTCAAGTGGGAAGTGTCGCAACAAACAAATATTGGTGTCGATGTTGAATTATTGAAGGGAAAAATTGCAATCACTGCCGAAGTCTTTGATAAAAAAACAAAGGACCTGTTATTAGCTCAACCTACACCGCTTAGTTCAGGATTCGGCACTTATCTTACCAATATTGGATCTATGACCAACAAGGGAATAGAATTCACGGCCAATTACCAGGCAATACGGAAGAAAGCATTTCAGTGGACAACCAGCTTCAATCTTACAATGCTTAAAAACAGGGTTACCGAATTGGGTGATGTAAGTGTTATAAGCGTTGGGCAAACAGTTGACCAGAAATTTCCAAGATATCTTGCTGTTGGTAAATCGGTAGGCTCATTCTACCTGGTTAAAACAGCAGGCGTTTGGCAATTGGGTGAGGAAGATGCTGCAGCAGTATATGGAGCAAAACCCGGAGACTGGAAATATGTGGACCTGAACAAGGATAACAAGATCGATAATGATGACAGGATGTTTGTTGGCGATGCTTTACCTAACATCAGTCTTGGCTTGAGCAACACTTTTAAGTATAAGAATTTTGATCTGCAATTTTTAATCTCTGCCGATTTGGGAGGACAGACATTAAACGTGGCGAAGCCCAGCCTCTGGCGGGCCAGTGCATCCGGCGGAGCTGCATATGATTTAAAAGCATGGTCACCTGCCAATCCTACCAACGAGCTGGCTGCTCCAAGCATTTTTTACAACTCAGAATTCCTGCATGATGGGTACCTGGAAGATGCTGATATCATCCGTATCCAGAATGTGCGCCTGGGTTACCGGTTTGACTTCCATAAGAAAAACAAAACCTCTTTATATGTGTATGCAAGCGGGAACAATGTATGGAGCTGGTCAAAATACGATGGCTATGATCCTGAAGTAGGAACCGGTATCAGCAAAGGCATCGACCGCTTTGCTTATCCAAGAGCCCGCGTCTATAATTTCGGAGTACAGCTCACCTTTTAATCATTGAAAAAAAGAATTATGAAAAAGCATGCCATAAAACTAAGTTTCAGTTTACTCATTTTGATCCTTACCGGTTCTTCCTGTAAGAAATTTTTGGAGGAAAAATTATATAGCCAATATACGCCCGGCAATTTTTATAAAAACACAGAAGAGGCAGATGGTGCATTAAGGGGCATCCTGAACCTGTATAGCGGTAACACTAACTACCGCCTGATCACTATCGAAGAATATGGAACGGATAATGTGTTGAATGATGCTTCCCGTGTGCTGAAGCAGGATGATAACCTGCAATTCCCCCGTAAGGATGTAAAATCTACCAACAATATCATACAGACTGTTTACGCAGATCTTTATACAAGCATATACAATTGTAATGGTTTTATACACAATGTGCAGGGAACTACATGGGCGGGAACTATGGAAAGTAAAAGACCTCAATATATAGCGGAGGCGCTCACGTTACGTGCCATGGCCTATTTTAAACTGGTACGTTTATTCGGCCCTGTTCCGCTGATAGTGGATATTAAAGATAATACTCCCCAGGGGCCCATTACTATTGGCAGAACACCGGTTGCACAGGTATATACACAGATCGTGAATGATCTGAAAACAGCCAAATCATTATATATACAGGAAGAAGCAAGATCAGCCGGTTACCCCAGCAAAATACTAAGCAGGTTAATGCTTGCCGAAGTATATCTTACAATGGCCGGCAAGCCATTGGAAGCAGGTACGCAATATTACCAGTATGCAAAAGATGAAGCAGACACTTTGATTAATGCGAGAGCCGCAGGTATTACGGTGCCTGCATTAATAAGTTTTGGAAAACTTTTCAGTGTTGCCAATGAAAACAAGGGCGAGATATTATTATCAGCTCAAAACTATGGCATCGGCTCAGGACAGATATGGGCAGCAGGAGGAGACTTTTCTTACGGTGCCTTATCGTTTGACCTGATAAGAGAGTTTGATGTTAGTGGTCCCATTGACATGAGCAATCCTGACAGGCAGATACGTAATGTAAGCCCTAACACAACAGGGTACGATGTATCCTTATACCCGAGCGCATCGAGCTGTGTGGATGGCCGTTTCTATCCTACCTTCTGGCCCTTTAAAGGAAACTGGAATGCTACCACGAGAACACTGCCTAACTTTTATGATGTATTCAGGTACCTGACCACGCCATCTTTATACTCATCGCAAACAGTCAACAGAACTGTTTATCCCGGTAAATATCGTTCTGATTTTCCCTATAAGGCAGGTAGCGCTGCGGCCTTTCCGCATTATGATAAAAAAGCGAATGTTATTCTTTATCGCTGGGCAGAAGCATTTCTAATATATGCCGAGGCAGA
>DASVNY010000609.1:0-1815 GCA_036383615.1 Chitinophagaceae bacterium | reverse complement strand
CAACGGTGAAACAAGAAGCGGGGAGAAAATGGTATCAGTTAGCTATAAAGCGTTGATGCTAAAAACAACGATACCTGCATCCTTACCTGTAGATAGCTTAAAAAGCCTGTCTATCCGTACAGAAAATATGAATGGCGAATTTGAACCGGCAACAATCATTGTTAGCATAACTAAATTAAAGGAGGAAAAAAGATTGATCCGTGACCGTTACTGGGAAAGACCAGATCAGTTTGTAATGAGTAAAGCGGAATACATCAGTCTATTCCCTTATGACGAGTATGATAATGAAGCTGATTTTAAGAGTTGGGAGAAGGGAGAAAGAATTTTTGAGAAGAGTGATTCTGCAAGAGTGAATGGTGAATGGTCAATAGTGAATGGGAAATTTGGTGCAGGCTTTTATGTAGTTGAAATTATCGCTAAAGGGAAAAATGCTGACGAGGTGAAAGATGTGCAGTATATCGAACTGTTTGATGAAAAAAGCAAGGAACTGAACAGGCGGGGATATCTGTGGACAGGCATTAAACAAACAACCGTTGAACCCGGAGAAACAGCTAAAATAGAATTGGGCACTGCTGCGAATGATCTTTTTGTCATCCACGCTATCGACAAAGCAACCAGCAACCAGCAACCAGTAACCAGTAACTACTCCTTCATAAAACTTAACAACCAAAAACAAACATTCTCTTTCCACGCAAACGAAACTGACCGCGGTGGTTATGGTGTGGGTTGGGTCTTTGTAAAACATAATCGCTTTTACCAATCCATCCATGTTATAAATGTACCCTGGACCAATAAAGAGCTTGCAGTTGAATATGCAACTTACCGTGATAAGACCTTACCCGGTAGCGAAGAGAAATGGAAAGTAAAAATTACAGGATTTAAAAAAGAAAAAGTGGCAGCCGAAATGCTGGCAAGTATGTATGATGCGTCGCTGGATCAGTTTTACTTACATCAGTGGATCAAACCAAATATTTGGCCTGTGCGCTACAGGTACACATCTTGGAATACAACGCAAAATTTTTCAAAAACTGTATCAAGCCAGAAACCCATATCGGCGGAAGACCATAAGAGGCTTCTCAAAATTTATGATGAATTATTTAATCGTTCCATATCATATATTCAAAGTGTTGAGCGTGGGTATTATTCAGTTGTAGAACAAGCGGGGAATTTATCCGAAAACATTACGGCTTCAACAATGAATGCTCCAAGTGCAGATGATGGTGATGCAAGATTAATGAGGTTGCCCAAACCAGTTTTCAAAAGCGAAGAAGAAGCATTGGAAGCAAAGGCAAAAGGAGTCATTCTTCCTGATGCGGATGGGGATGGGATCACTGATCAATTTGATGTTAGCAAAACAGGGCAACAAGGTGCAGAAGTGCAGATCCGCAAAAATTTTAATGAAACCGCTTTCTTCTTCCCCGATCTCAAAACAGATGCTGACGGGAATATTGAATTCTCATTTACGATGCCTGAAGCATTGACCAAATGGAAATTCCAGGCACTGGCACACACAAAGGATCTTTCGTTTGGTTACAGCAGTAAAGAAATTGTTACGCAGAAAGAATTGATGGTACAACCAAATGCGCCACGTTTCTTACGGGAAGGTGATAAAATGGAGTTCAGTGCCAAGATCGTCAACCTTACCGAAAAGGAAATGGCTGGCCAGGTGCAGTTACAATTGTTTGATGCCACTACCAATCAACCCGTAGATGGCTGGTTCAGAAATACTTTCCCGAATCAGCATTTCACGGTGGCAGCAGGTCAGAGCGAAGCAGTAAAATTCCCGATCGATGTTCCTTTCTTATTTAATAAAGC
>DASVNY010000608.1:0-1633 GCA_036383615.1 Chitinophagaceae bacterium | reverse complement strand
CCGAAGCCGGGAAATTAATAGTACAATATTTAGCTAAAGAGCTTTTCTCAAAAATGATTTTGGCCGGGAAGACGGCAAGTCGATAAGTAAAGATCAATTGTAAGTCACTACTTATCGCCTTGCCGTCTTCCCGGCTATTTTATATTTAAAAGAGATTCTATCCACCACCTTATCCTCTTTCCTGCTTTCTCCGCATCAAAACACATGATATGGCCTTCGATAGAGGCATTGAGAATGGATCTAAGTAAAGAGCTTCTTGTCCTGGTACAGTCCTCGGGCAATCGGTCACAGCAGATATTAATCGTAATGAAAGCGACATTGTATAATATAACATTTCTGGTCCACCCCTTTCTTGCCTTCTACTTTATAAACCAACCTGTGTTCGCCTGTAATCCGTCTTGACCAATAACCTTTTAAATCATACCTGAGCGGTTCAGGTTTCCCTGTACCTTGAAATGGCGTTTTCTTGATCTCGTTTAAAAGGTCTTTAATTTTTGCAACGATAGAATCATCTGTTTCTATCCAATATTGAAAGTCTTCCCAGCCATTTTCTGTAAACTCGAAATTCATGAGCTGCCGGCTTATAATTTAAATTTGCGCGTCTTACCTTTTTTTAGCTGGGTTATTGAGTCGTGAAGTCTTTGCCTGTTTGTTGAAGTTGATAATAAATGCCCGGTTTCACTAAGTGAGTTGTATTCTTTCATTGATATGATCACCACAGCTTCTTCTTCAGAAGCTCTTGATACAACAATAACATCTGAAGATTTGGAAACATCGTCCAAATACTTTTTAATATTGCTTCTTAACTGTGTTATAGAAACTGCTTGCATGATTTTTTAATTTTCTGTACGGCCAAATGTACGCCAAATTGTACAAAAATCAAAGAGAAGTAGCCAAAAGATTCACAAAAGGAGCCCTACATCTTTATCTCCACCACCGCATTCTCCATCCTGCTTTTCTCCGCGTCAAAACACATGATATGGCTTTCAATCGATGCGTCTATTGTTGAAGTAAGTAAAGAAGCATCCTGTCTTGATACAGCCTGCAGCCAGTCGGCTACCAGGCGCCAGTCGCCGCCGCCATGCCCTTCATTTTTATAGTTTTCTACATCCAGCGCTTTTGATTCAAAGGTTTTTGAGTCGCCGGTTTTAAAATCATAAATGGTAAACTTGTTCATATCCCCTTCGATGTAGCCCATGCTACCCATGATGCGGGTTCTGCGACCACCCCAGGGAGTAAAGGCTTCCATGCTGAAGCTGGCTGTTACGCCATCATCAAATAAAATATTGGTCACATAATGATCGCACTGGTCGTTCTCCATCCTGTACACACAACGACCATAATTGGTTGTTTTGAGATAATTCAAAATGGCTTCGCCCTGCTTCTCTTTTTCCTCCGGAAGATCAAATACATAGTTGCGCTGTCTTTTACGGTAATAGATCTTCAGCGCCGAATAAGGACAGGTGCTTTCAACCGCGCAACCATCAGCGCATCTTGCCGTGCTGCCTGCCGGAGCATTTTCTTTTTTGAACCATTTCAAATTTCCGAAGGCCTGTATCCGCTGCGATTGTTTATTCAGCATCCATTTGATGATATCGAGATCGTGACATGACTTTGCTAAAATGATCGGTGT
>DASVNY010000607.1:0-9729 GCA_036383615.1 Chitinophagaceae bacterium | reverse complement strand
CCGTTATGCGGAAAGCCTTAGCGCATATGCCCGACAGTTCCTCAACCGGATGAACAAGCCGGACGTTGACTTTATTAAAGGATTATGCCCGGCAATTGCTATTGAACAGAAAGTTATTACCCGCACACCGCGCAGTACCGTGGGCAGTATGACCGAGATATATGATTATCTCCGATTGCTTTATGCAAGGATCGGTAAAACAATTTCACCGGTCTCAGGCAAAGAGGTAAAGAAGGATGATGTGACCGATGTGATGAATGCGATCAGGTTATTAAAGGAAGGAGATAAGGTTTTTATTCTTTCTCAGTTCAAGCAGCATAAGAACAGGGATACAAAAGAAGAGCTCAACATTTTAGTGCAGAAAGGATTTTCGAGAGTAGCCTCCCCAAACCCCTCCGCAGGAGGGGCTTTAGAACCCTATAGGATTGAAGAGTTATTAGAACTTACAGACAAAGAACTTAAGGCAAAAAAGATCAGCCATATCCTGATCGATAGAATAGTGGTAAAAGATTTTGATGAAGACGATATTCATCGCTTATCAGATTCTATCGGTACAGCCTTTTACGAAGGCGAAGGAGATGTTTATGTGGAAGTGAATGGGGAGAAACTGCTACACTTTAATAATCGCTTTGAGCTGGATGGGATGCAGTTTGAAGAACCGCAACCCAATCTTTTTTCATTCAATAACCCTTTTGGCGCTTGCCCCACCTGCGAAGGATTTTCGCAAGTGCTGGGTATTGACAGCGAGTTGGTGATACCAAACCGTAAGCTGAGCGTATATGATGGCGCCGTTGCACCCTGGAAAGGAGAGAAGCTCGACTGGTGGCGGCAACAATTCATCAAAATGTCGAAGAAGGTGAACTTCCCGGTTCACAAAGCGATCGGTGACCTTACCGATAAACAGTATCAAACACTTTGGGAAGGGATCGATGGGGTTGGCATCCATGATTTCTTTAAAGATGTAGAGTCGCAATTATATAAAGTGCAATACCGCGTGCTGCTGAGCCGCTATCGTGGCCGCACTACTTGCCCCGACTGCAAGGGATACCGTTTGCGCAAAGAAGCATTGTATGTAAAAGTAGATGGCAAACATATTGGCGAACTGAGTGAGATGCCGGTAAAAGATCTTAAACAATGGTTTGAAGGAGCCGCCAAAAAACTAAGTGAGCATGATAAAGAGATAGGGAAAAGAATATTGATAGAGCTTAACCACCGGCTCGACACGTTGATAAAAGTGGGATTAGGATATTTAACGTTGAGCCGTCTTGCTAATTCATTGAGTGGCGGAGAAAGCCAGCGTATTCAATTGACGAGGAGCCTGGGCAGCAATCTCACCAACTCTTTATATATACTGGATGAGCCTTCTATTGGTTTGCATTCAAGAGATACGGCTAATCTTATTAAAGTATTGAAAGAGTTGAGGGATCTCGGCAATACGGTTGTGGTGGTAGAGCATGATGAAATGATGATGCGTGAAGCTGATCATATCATCGATATGGGTCCCCTGGCTTCGCATTTAGGTGGTGAAGTAGTGGCTGAGGGTGATTATGATGAGATCATTAATAACAGGCAAAGTCTTACCGGGAAGTATTTGAGTCATGAATTAACGATCGAGCCACCTAAGCAGGTAAGAAAATGGAACCGCTCTATCACGGTTGAAGGAGCCAGGCAAAATAACCTCCAAAATCTTACAGTGGAGTTCCCGCTCAATGTGCTTTGCGTGGTAAGTGGAGTAAGTGGTAGCGGTAAAACATCGCTTGTTAAACATATTCTATACCCGGCCTTGCAAAAGATAAAAGGGGAGTTTGGGGAGAAAGTTGGTTTGCATAAAACCATCAGCGGTGATATTGATACCGTGGCACAAATAGAGATGGTGGATCAGAACCCTATCGGTAAATCTTCCCGCAGCAATCCTGTTACGTATATCAAAGCATATGATGAGATAAGGGAATTGTTTGCAAAGCAACCACTGAGCAAGATGCGTGGTTTTATGCCCAAGCATTTTTCTTTTAATGTGGATGGAGGAAGATGCGATACCTGCAAAGGAGAAGGTGAGCAGGTAGTAGAAATGCAATTCCTGGCCGATGTGCATTTGACCTGTGAATCATGTGGCGGAAAAAAATTCAAAGAGGAAGTGCTGGAAGTAAAATACCGGGATAAAAGCATTTTTGATGTGCTTGAGCTAAGTGTGGATGAAGCCATTGAATTTTTTGCGGATGAGAAAGGTTTGTCGAAAGCGATTCAGCCGTTAAGTGATGTGGGACTTGGTTATGTAAAGCTGGGCCAGTCGTCTGATACTTTATCGGGTGGTGAGGCACAAAGAGTGAAGTTAGCCTCCTTTCTTGGCAAAGGAAAAAGCAGCAATAAAGTATTATTCATTTTTGATGAACCGACCACTGGTTTACATTTTCATGATATCAAAAAACTATTGGCTTCTTTTAATGCATTGATAGAACAGGGACATTCGATTATCGTTATCGAACATAATACCGATGTGATCCGCTCTGCTGATTGGGTGATCGATCTCGGTCCCGAAGCTGGCGATGCCGGTGGTGAGCTTGTTTTTGCAGGTAAGCCAGCCGATCTGAAAAAGGTAAAGGGAAGTTATACGGCGAAGTTTCTGTAGTGTTTGTTGCTCGGACGGTTGTCACTCCTACGAAGCAAGAGTTTGAGATGCCTCGTTCCTCGGCATGACCAAAGAGAAAAGGCTATCGCAGTTTATCCAATGACTTCACCAGCTTTTCGTCGCTTTTGATGCCACGATAAGCCATTACAAAACCTGCCAGTGTTATAAATGGAAGAATGCTGAAAAGCGCCAGCGTACTTTTTTCAAATTTTTGCATTTGCATGATGTAGAGAGTGATTACAGCAATTGAAAATAAAACACCGAGAAGACAAAGCCTCATCTGTAGTTTGCGATCCTTATACATAAAAATGCAAATGCCTGCGAGTAACGCTGTTGCTCCGCTCAGGATCAATAACAAAAAATTGCTATCGGCATCCAGCGCTGTATCGGGCGTTAGCACATCGTTGATCATTCGGGTGCCGGTTAAAAAAGGAAATTTAAAGGTTAGTATTGCGGCAATGGCTGAAAGCAACAGCCAGAGTGTTTGTTTGCGTTGAAGCATAGATCAGGTTTTTGCGAAAATAAGAAGATGAACAGATTAGCTAATTTGCAAATTTGCGAATTAAGTCAATAGATGTTATTTCGCAAGTAGTTCATCGGGTGTAATAGGATTTTTTAAGATCCATTCAAACAGTTCCCATCTTTTTGCCGGGTTGGATTGACTGCCGCCTTTTGCTTCGATGTATTGTGCCACGAGATCCTGTCCATAATTATAGTTGATCACATAAGAGCGGTTTGCCCGGATAAAACGAATGCTTTTTTTAGCTGTCTCTTCGTTAGACAATCCATATTGCATCAGCCACTGCACGGCTTTTTCTTCTGTCATTGTGCTGTCGAGTAAGGCTCTTGCCACTTCATTACGTACATAATTCAGTTTGGATTTAACACCCAATGCTGTGAAATAAAGATCCAGGCCGGTTGTGTCAAGTCCAGCCAATGGTAATAGTACTTCTTTAGCCAAACGATTCTTTTCTGTTCCGGGTAAAACTACATCAATACCATAATTGGCGCTGCCTTCAGCGATCAATGATTGCGGACTGAATAAAGGGTACATCGATATTTCTACCCAGCCTTTATCCCTGTAAAGATTTTTTTCAAGCAGCATATTATACACATGGTGACCAGGATAACTTTCATGGCTGCCCACATCGATCACACGATCGATAAAAATATTGAGATCGGTATTCACCTGTATAAGGCTCTGGTAATTTCCTTTGTACCAATTATAACCGCTCCAGGGTTTGTCGGTTACAAACTCCAGTTTGAAACTTTCTGATGCGGGAAGCTGAAGATGTTCCAATGTTCTTTTCCTGCATTCGGCAATAGCCACTTTAAAAACGGTATCCAGTTTATCTTTTGGAATGATAAAACGATTTGCGAGTTGTTGAAACCGATCGGAGACCGCTCCCTTTCCGGGTAATAGTGTTTCAAACTCTTTCAGCAGTTTCTGGAAATGCGATTCAGGATAAGAAGGCGCCACTACGCCAAACAGGTCCTTTGACTCTTCATCAAATTTTGGGTTCTCGCCGGAAAATATTCTCACTCTCCTGTCAAATGCCCGCAATTGCCCGGCGATCCAGGTAGCTCTTTTTTTCAGCGTATCATTAGTAGCGCTGGCGGCCACATTGTTTGCCTGTTGCAACAGGTCGTTGATGGAAGTTAAAAAGCTGTCTTTGGGAAAACTCGCTTGTTTAGGTGCAGTAGGTTTTAATGAATCAGGGCCATAGTAGGCGTCAACAAACACTTCATCATACTGGCCGATATCGAGACCAAGCCGCACATATTTTTCAGCCAGTGCATTCATGGCAGGGGAATCATCAGCAGTTCCTGCTTTTTTAGTCTTGCAGGAAAACAACAATACAGCAATCGATAGATAGAGTAGTTTTTTCATACTATGGTTTTGGGTAACCAAATATAAGGTATGAAGGAATGAGGATTGTGCCGTTTGTATAGATTATTATTGAGGAACTTATGTAATCAGAAAACCTTATCTGATCATCAATCTGTAATAGCCTTTGTAAATACGTTCAATTTTCCCGGTTATAGCATCTATTTCTATTATTTCCATTTCTCCGTTGTCCCCCCCTGCTGTGTTGAAAAACTTTGTCAGTTTGTTATATACTGCATACATATACTTTTTGAATTGTTTATGGTAGGAAAGTTCAGGAGTAGTTATTTCAAACCCTTTTTCTTTAAAGGACGCTTTCGCCACGATTAGAACACTGTCGGCTGAAATAAAGTTGGACGCTGTGTCTTCTATTAGGAAATCTGGAATAAAATCAAAGTTTACAGTCTCAGATAGCGTAAAATTTTTGTTTAGTTTAAGCCAAATGCCGCCCCTCACACCTTTAATAGCCGGATAGTTGAAGTGATACAGGAAATTCAAAGCTGTAAAGGCACGTGGAAGTTTTTTTCTGTTTAGAATACCTCCTGTCCGAATACTACCGTTTCTTTTATTAAAAGTATAGTAAGAACCCTGGGAAAGGGAAAAATATCCTGATAAACGTTCGCCGACGAGAGATTTTAAGATACTATCGCTTCGTTCAATGACCTGTTTGGTTTGCTGAGACGAAGCAACAAGGGTCATTAATAGAAAACAACTCAGGATTATCGTATTCATACTTCAAAGATGCAGGACCAAGAAGAATTGCACAGTTGGCTGTAACCGGGTAATTTTCAAAAGTCACGATTATATCCACACAAAAAGGGGAATGTTATTCTGTTACCTCCGGAAATGTGTTACATAGGTATGAAGACCCGATGTTATTTCTGCTTTGAAATGGTTGGTGCCATGAAAATTCATGTCGTCATAATACTGGCTAAGTACCTGCTGATTGGTAAAATCAACAGCTGTTATTTGCAGGCTGCGTACCGTTTCTTCGTTCCTTGTTTTCTTAACAATATCCCAGCGAGTTTTGGTGCTAACCTAAGCTAGCATCTTTCTGCTGCAGGACTTAATGTTTCAATAGGATTAACAAAAATTTGAAGACTAGAAAATTCAATTTGACTCAAGTGTTATTCTAATTCGTATTTGAAATTGTATTTTTTGTAAAGAGTCCAAAGTTTTTCATACTTCTCAGCATTCATGAGTAGGCCTGACCTAAAACTTCCATAAGTGGCAAACCCATAGCAATCAAAGCAGAAGTCGAAACACGACATTTTATCTCCCTTAAAAACTACTACTGCATTTCTTGGCTGAAAACACGTGAATGTTATGCTATTGTTAATCGCTGGAATTATTAAAATAGTTATTAGCTCCTCGGTTTCTTTCCTGTTCAATTTCTTTCGCTCCTGAACACTTGCGAAATAATTAATAGTATCATGTTCAATGAAAGCAATAGATTTTTTGTAATATTCATGAGTCTTTGAATTCTTAATTGGCATATTGGGGGAATGATGGCTAACCAGTAATACGGAGTCCGCACGGAGAAAATCTTCCTTCAATAAATCATATTGAATGATAACTTTATTAGCGCCTGGCAAAACAAGATCACCTTTAGGCAATTCTTTTTCGTTCCTTATTTGTGCTGGTTTATTATCAGCACAACCTGCAAGTAAGATTAGAATGGCTATATGCTTGATCATAAAATTTGATGCACAGGTTACCCCAACTCCGGATACAACGGAAACTGCCCCATAAATGCCTTCACTTCTGCTTTTACGGACGCAATAGTATTCTCATCATCGGCATTCATCAATACCTTGTCAATAAAAGCAACGACTGTTTCCATGTGTTGTTCTTTCATGCCTCTTGTGGTAACGGCAGGCACACCAATGCGAATACCGGAAGTGACAAATGGAGATTTGTCATCAAAAGGCACAGCATTTTTATTGAGTGTGATATGGGCTTTATCTAATGTTTCCTGCGCTTTTTTACCAGTAAGACTTTTATTGCGGAGATCGATCAGCATTAAATGGTTGTCAGTTCCATTGCTGATAAGGTTATAACCACGGCTAACAAAAGCACTTGCCATTGCCTGCGCATTACTGATAACCTGTTTGCCATAAGATTTAAAATCTTCAGATAGTATCTCTCCGAAAGAAACAGCTTTGGCAGCAATCACGTGCTCAAGCGGCCCGCCCTGCGAGCCAGGGAACACAGCGAGATCAAGCAACTGGCTCATCGTTCTGAGATTTCCTTTCGGATCTTTTATTCCCCATGGATTTTCAAAATCATGACGCAGCATGATAATGCCGCCTCTTGGTCCACGTAATGTTTTATGTGTAGTAGAAGACACAATATGACAATGATCAAAAGGGTCATTTAATAATCCTGTTGCGATCAAACCGGCAGGATGTGCAATGTCTGCAAACACAACAGCGCCAACTTCATCAGCGATGGTGCGGATGCGTTTATAATCCCAGTCACGGCTATAAGCTGAAGCACCGCAGATGATCATCTTTGGTTTTTCTGCTCTTGCTTTCGCTTCTAACTGTTCGTAGTCAACAATACCTTCTTTGGTCACACCGTAATGAATAGCTTCATAAGTTTTGCCGCTGAAGTTGGCAGGACTGCCATGTGTAAGATGTCCGCCCATGCTAAGATCAAGACCCAGAAATTTTTCACCGGGTTTCATCACCGCTAAAAAAACAGCAGCGTTGGCCGATGCGCCGCTATGTGGTTGCACATTGGCCCAACTGCAGTTGAATATCTTCTTCAGCCTGTCGATCGCCAGTGATTCAATTTCATCCACCACTTCACAACCGCCATAATATCTTTTGCCGGGATAACCTTCCGCGTATTTATTCGTGGGCACGGTTCCCATCGCCTGCATCACCTGCAGCGAAGTAAAATTTTCAGAGGCGATAAGCTCAATGCCATTACGTTGGCGTTCCAGTTCTTTACGGATGAGATCGAAGACGAGGCTGTCTTTTTGCATTGCGTGATGGGTTTATAAGTTGATGGAGTTAACCGGTTGGGAAAGGAAAGCCTTTATCAACTTATCAATTGGTTAACTTCCACAGCAAAAATAAGTTAGCCGGACTTCAGATGCCCGGATGAATGAAAGTTTTTGTTTATTTCAAAAGTCTTACTTTCGTTGGCTTTTTAATCAATAATAGAGTAACCGCCCTGTGCGGACCAAAAGCAAATGAAGGCAATAATACCAGTAGCAGGCGCAGGCACCAAGCTGCGACCTCATAGTTATACGCAACCCAAAGCTCTCATTCCACTGGCTGGCAAAACAGTGCTTAGCATTATTATTGACCAGTTGCGGGAAGCGGGCATCAAAGAATTCGTTTTTATTGTTGGGTATCTCGGTGATAAGATACAGGACTATGTAAAACATAAATATCCTGATCTCATTTCCCATTATGTTCACCAGGTTGACAGGCAGGGTGTGGGGCATGCTGTGAGGCTGACAAAAAACATTGTGAACAATGATGAAGTATTCGTGGTGCTGGGTGATAGCATCTGCGAATTTGATGTGTCAGAAGTAGTGAATAGTCCTACATCTATGTTGGGTGTAAGAAAAGTAGATGACCCGAGAGATTTTGGTGTAGCCGAAATTGATGAAAGCGGGTTTATTCATCATGTTGTGGAAAAGCCGCAGATACCTAAATCGAATATGGCGCTGGTAGGAGTGTATAAGATCAAAGAGACGGAGCAAATGTTCCAGTGTCTGGAGAATAATATCAGGCAGGGTTTACGCAGTCATGGTGAGTATAGTTTGACCGACGCATTGGATTGCATGATCAATCTTGGTGCAAAATTTAAATCATTCAAAGTGGAGAATTGGTTTGATTGCGGCAAGAAAGAAACCTTACTTGAATCAAATGCTATCCTGTTAAGGAAGTTTGGTCCTACAATCGCCGAGCATAATTTTGAAAATACAGTGATCGTTCAGCCGGTAAGTATTGGCGCCGGTTGCAAGATCCGCAATTCGATCATTGGTCCAAATGTGGCGATCGGTGAGAATACCATCATTGATTCTTCCATCATCAAAAATTCCATCATCGGTTCTTATTCCAATTTGTATGACATTGTGTTGGATGAATCCATTATCGGCAGCGACACGGATCTGAAAGGAGAAACAAGAACCTTGAATATCGGGGATAATACGAGTATTGATCTTGGCTGACGTTGTCAGGTGCCGGATGTCAGGTGTCAGAGCTATCTTTATAGCTGATCAATGACCATTGACCAATGACTCCAGACTCACGAATCAACACTGCGTTCAACAATCGAATCACTCAACTTTTTGGAATTGATTATCCGATTATCCAGGCAGGAATGATCTGGGCAAGCGGATGGCGGCTGGCAAGTGCGGTAAGTAATGCCGGTGGGTTGGGCATTTTAGGCGGCGGATCAATGTATCCTGATGTCTTACAAGAGCATATCCGTAAATGTAAGTCCGCTACCAGCCGTCCCTTTGGAGTAAACGTACCCTTACTTTATCCAGATATTGACAAGCATATACAGATCATTTTGGAAGAAGGAGTGAAGATTGTTTTCACTTCGGCCGGTAACCCAAAGACATGGAGCAACGTCTTAAAAAAAAATGGTGTCACGGTTGTACATGTAGTTAGTTCTTCAAAATTTGCAAAGAAAGCCGAGGATGCCGGATGTGATGCGGTAGTAGCAGAAGGGTTTGAAGCCGGTGGTCATAATGGGAGGGAAGAAACCACCACCATGGTGTTGATACCTTCGGTTGTTGAAGCGGTTAAGATTCCGGTGATTGCTGCAGGAGGTATTGCAACAGGCAGGCAAATGCTGGCAGCTAT
The DNA here is from genome assembly GCA_036383615.1 of Chitinophagaceae bacterium. GTDB lineage: Bacteria > Bacteroidota > Bacteroidia > Chitinophagales > Chitinophagaceae > CADEDV01. Next base: position 380 of record DASVNY010000607.1, on the reverse strand, counting down.
GGTGATGGGAGCAGAAGGGGCGCAGATGGGTAGCCGCTTTGTAGCGAGTGAAGAAGCCTCATCGCATATCTCTTTTAAAGAAGCGGTGATCAATGCTGAGGAAGGAAGTACGGTGCTGACAATGAAACAACTGACCCCTGTTCGATTGATAAAAAATAAGTTTTATCAACAGGTGATGGAAGCTGAGCAAAGAGGGGCAACGACAGACGAGTTAAAGGCGTTATTAGGAAGGGCAAGAGCGAAAAGAGGAATGTTTGAAGGAAGTATGGACGAAGGTGAGCTGGAAATAGGACAGGTGAGTTCTCTTTTACGAAGTATTTTACCTGCGGGCCAGATAGTAAAAAATGTGTGGAATGAATTCGAGGAAGCTTTGGCTAATC
>DASVNY010000606.1:0-2534 GCA_036383615.1 Chitinophagaceae bacterium | reverse complement strand
ACCGGTACTGTTGCTGATACCAAGATTACAAGTATCAGTACCAGGGCAACTGGTAATGTCAGCAACACTGCTAAAGCCAGGGGCGGCAAAGCCTTCTTCCGCTAAAACAGCATATACATATTCAAGATGCCCGGGTTTTATAAAGCGGAATTGCAAGCCCTGGTTGATCGTAACACGAACATCATCCGCAATTACATTTTGTAACTTATCAATTAACCGGCGACTTGTATCGGAACTGATATTGCCATTTGGCACACGAACATACACAGCATAATACCCTTCCTGTTTTTGTTTGAATACGTTGGTGGATCTCCAGAGCTGAAAGCGGAAAGGATCTGTGAGTCCGGAAGTCGGGAAGCCGGGAAGTTCGTCGCTGTCGTCTTTCAGATTTTCGGTCTTCCCGTCTTTCTGACGCACATCAATTTTATATCGTTGATGAGTTAATGCCGCTTGTTCTTCCGCAACCAGTTCATTAAATGCATCAATCCCGATCTTTTGAAGAAGGAATTTGATCCTTGCTTTATGACGGCTGTTTCGTTCACCATGCCGATCGAATACTCTCAGCACTGCTTCAAGGTATGGGATCAGGAGATCTTCTTCTAAAAATTCATGTGTGGCAATTGCTAAATGAGGCTGAGCACCGAGACCGCCACCTATCAATACTTTAAATCCTCTTACTTCTTTTCCATCAACCAACTTTATTCTTGGTATGGCACCAAGATCATGCATAAACGTAAGCGCCGTATCTTTTTCACTATTACTAAAAGCGATCTTAAATTTTCTTCCCATTTCCTGGCAAACAGGTTTGCGAAGAAAATATTCAAACATCGCATGTGCATAGGGTGTCACATCAAAAGGCTCATCCGGATCGATGCCTGCCGTATCGGAGGCAGTGATATTTCTTACGGTATTACCACATGCTTCTCTTATAGTAATATTATCTTTTTCTAATTCCAACCATAATTCAGGAGTGCGGTCCAGGCTCACGAAATGGATCTGTATATCCTGTCTTGTTGTTAAATGGAGATTGCCGGTAGAGTACTCATCCGAAACAGCAGCAATTCTTTTCCATTGGGCAAGGGTCATCTTACCATAGGGTAATTTGATGCGTACCATTTGCACACCGGGTTGCCGCTGTCCATACACACCACGTGCAAGACGAAGGCTACGGAATTTTTCTTCCGGCATCTTTCCTTCACGGAAAGCACGGATCTTTTGTTCCAATTCAATGATATCTCTTTCAACCAGGGGATTTTCTAACTCAGTTCTGAAACTCTGCATGTGTGCTTTATTTAATTATCCTACTATATAAGTGGACTAAACAAAAGTAACCCACGATAAGCTGCCGGCAAAAAATATTTCCATATTAACGAATGTAAGTATTGAAAAATATTAGTCCATTAAAATTGTAGAGAAATACTATCTTTACCGCTTTAGCAGATAATATCATATTGTAAATGGATAACCAGGCTGATAGTATTGTGAAGGAAGTTGGGGCCGATAAGAATAAACTGTATCCGGTTTTTTTAAAATTGGATCAGCTAAATATCTTATTGGTGGGAGCAGGGAATGTGGGATTGGAAAAACTTCATTCTTTGCTGGCTAATTCACCCGCGGCCAATATTACAATTGTGGCGCCGGTGGTGAAAGAGGAGGTGAGGAGGTTGGTCTATAAACATCCATCTTGCCAAATAGAGCAAAAGAAATTTGAAGAAACAGATCTTGATGAAAAGGAACTGGTAATATTGGCTACAGATGATCCCGAATTGCATAAGCAGATCACAGCGCAGGCAAGAGAAAGAAAAATATTAATTAATGTAGCAGACACACCCGAGCTCTGCGATTTTTACCTGGGAAGCATTGTACAAAAAGGTAATCTTAAGATAGCCATTTCTACCAATGGAAAATCACCCACGGCGGCTAAGCGTATCAAGGAAGTATTGCATGATGCATTACCTGGAGAACTGGATGATGTTATTGAGAATTTGCACAAAGTAAGAAGCAAGCTGAACGGGAATTTTGACTACAAGGTGAAGAAATTGAATTCACTTACTAAAGTGCTGGTTGAAAAAGATAATGCGGAAGGAGAGAAGAAATGGAGGAAGATCGCAACCTATTCATTGATCGCTTTTGCCCTAATGTTAATTGGCCATTTCATTTTTTCTTATTTGCCCTTAAAAGCAATACAGGATGATGCGCTCTCTTTTTACCATTCGCTCGATCACAATTTTGAATGGATGATATTAGCAGGTTTCCTGGCGCAAATGGTGGATGGCGCAACGAGCATGGGCTATGGAGTTACAAGTGCTATCGTTCTAATGTCAGCCAATGTTCCCCCCGCTGCGATAAGCGGAAGTATCCATACAGCAGAGATGTTTGCCAGCGGCGCATCGGGATATAGTCATTATAAATTCGGGAATGTTAACAAAAAGCTTTTTAAAGCATTGTTGATACCGGGCGTCATTGGCGCAGTGTTAGGAGCAGTCTTATTGGTAAAATACGGTGAAACGCATATACAATATATCCGGCCGATC
>DASVNY010000605.1:0-3451 GCA_036383615.1 Chitinophagaceae bacterium | reverse complement strand
GAAAATGCTTTACTACAGGAGCCTTATGAAATTATTACACAACGATTGCAACGATGGATCACTATTGACGGTTTGCTGAATTCACCAGTGATCCGTCAGCGTATTGCCGGTAATAGCATTCCACTTATTGAAATGTTACGGTCCGTTATCGAAGTCGCTTTCTTTTCTTCAAATAACGTGTTGATACTGGGCGAAAGAGGGGTGGGTAAAGAACAGGTTGCACAGATCATTCACCTATTGGATACACGAAAGGAGAAAGGAGATCTTGTTATACTGGATTGCACCACGCTGAAGAAGGAACTTTCCGGCAGTGAATTATTCGGGCATGAAAAAGGAGCTTTTACAGGAGCGGATTATAGCCGCGATGGAGCGGTAGCGCTGGCTAATAAAGGAACATTTTTCCTGGATGAGATCACAGAGTTGCCCCTGAACCTGCAGGCGGAGTTTTTACGGGTGGTGCAGGAAGGCACGTATAAAAAAACAGGAAGCAATCACTGGCGATCTTCTTCCTTCCGGTTGGTGTCGGCTACAAACAGGGACCTGCGAAAGTCGGTAAGTGAAGGTGAATTCAGGAGTGACTTGCTGGATAGAATTGAAACGACAGTGATCCGCATTCCTTCGCTGGACGAAAGAAGAGAGGATATCCCGCTCATTATTAATTTCTGTTTGCAAAAGTTATTTCCAAAGGAAATTCCTGTAGTTGAAAAGGAAGTATATGAAATACTTTCCGGCAGAAATTATCCTGGCAATATCCGGCAACTAAAAAACATCATTAGTAATATAGCAATGCGCTACGCCGGAACCGGGCCGATAACCATTGGCGATTTGAGAGGAACCGATTTTGAAATGGCTGAAAAAACAAATCCTGATTGCTGGTTTGATGAACCGGGCTTTTTATTCGCACTCCAGCATGCAATTGAGTCGGGTTTTGATTTGCGACAGATCGAAGAAAAAATCCAATCGCTGGCCACTCGCATTACACTGCATAAAGTGGGAAAGAGTAAGGATGCTTCACGTATCCTTGGTAAAAGTGAGCGATGGGTGCAATTACAAAAGAATAAAGAAAGACGATAAGGGTTATGAAATCATAATACAAGCCGCCATTTATTAATGGGATAAGCGATCGGATACTCAATTCCCGTTCATCAATATATCCGCATTCCGGAACACACCATAATAAAGATCAGTTTTGCCATCCTTGTTCCAATCACCGGTTTCGATGGCTATGGCATCAGTTGTGGGATTGGTAGTCAAAAAATTCTGAGTCTTATCATGAAAATTCCCTTTCCTATCATTCAGCAATATTTGTTGTGACCCGCCAAAGATATTTGCCACGATAAGATCCAGATAACCATCACCATCAAGATCGATGAACTGTGCATCGGCAGTATGAAAATTATTATCCGCTATAAACCGCTGACGCGTCTGATCGGTGAAATTTCCTTTTCCATCGTTGACCAATACCCGGTTGGCCGAGTTTTTTGTCCTGCGGAAATTCACGTTAGAGAAAAAGATATCAAGATCACCATCCTTGTCAATATCGGCTATATCCACTTTGCGGGTTTCTTCTTCGCCTTCAGGCAGCGCCAATTGCTGCGTAGCATCCGTAAACAGGCCCTTACCATTATTGAGGTATAGTTTATTTCCGTCTTCATTGCCAAACACAAGATCAAGGTCCTTATCACCATCAACATCTGCAGCTTCTATGTCCTGCGTGGTAGTATTGTCAACAGGAAGGCGCAGCGCTGTTTCATCTTTAAAATTTCCTTTACCATCATTTGCATAAAAATAATCCTGTCCTTCATTGCCAATGATGATATCGATATCTCCGTCTTTATCAAAATCGCCTTCAAGGATGCTATTGGCGGTTGACTGAAAAGCAAGCCTCTCGCTTACATCAGTAAAAAAACCTTTGCCGTCGTTGAGGTAGTATTCATGTATGCGATCATCCTCGCTGACAAAAATGATATCGAGGTCGCCGTCCTTATCGAAGTCGGCGACAGCAATGTCTTCACTGTCATGATTTTTACGGGGAAGCCGGCCCTCTGTGCCATTGCTGAATTTACCTTTGCCATCATTGATGAGAATAAGATTTTGCCGGAACTCCGAAGCGATAATAAGATCTTCATCACCATCTTTATCAATATCGGCAGATACCACATCCATTGAATTGTTCAACAGGTCGGCAACAGGAAGCTGAGCGGCAGAAACATTGCTGAAACTCTTTACAGTATTATCAGTAAAAAATAAAAGCAGGAGAGGGGCGTATAAAATGGCGGAAAATTTTTTCATACTTGGTTGTTTGCTACAAAATATTGGATTTAAAAAAATCGCAGCAGTTCAAATTCGCAAACTGACCCCGGATTTATGTGAGTGGTTGTGGAGAAGGACGAAGATGATCCATAGTTATTTAACGTTAATAACGGTCTGTTCCTGATATACTATAGGGCAGTTATCATAGAGGAAAACAGTTAGATACTATCCCAGGTCTTTCAACCATTTCACGAGATCATCTTTTGCCTGGCCGGTTTTTTTCTGGATCCGTCCCCAGGCCTCTTCTTCTTTCCCTTCCTCATATCTTAGGTCATCATCGGTCAATTGCCCATATTTCTGCTTCAACTTTCCTTTCCACTCATTCCATTTTCCTTTCATTTCCATTTTATCCATAACATGAATTTTGATTTAATATTTACAAATAGCATGCTAAACACAAGAATTTCTCCTCGCCGAAAAAATTCGGCTTTGCACACATAGTTCCATTTTTATGAGATAGCTATTGAGTTTTAAACAGCCTTGTGGAGCCTTCTCCACATCATGCTGCATGGCATAATAAATGCATAAAGTAAGTACAGCTAAAATCAATTAAATGAAAAAATCAAACTGGCTAATACTTTGCGTATTCGCAATAGGAACCTTATCAGTTCCGGTATCCTGCAAGAGCAAAAAGAAAGATGTTCCGGTGGAAGAGAATAAAAAAAGCGATGCACCGGTTATAGTTAGCCCGGATGCCAGTCTTCGCCAATCAGTGGACAATGTTCTTGGATCTTATAATTCTGTTTCTGCGGATGTAAAAGATGGTGTCGTTACCCTGCGTGGAAATATCAAACGCGATGACCTTCAAACACTGATGATGAAAATTCAGGAACTGCGGCCTCGCAAAGTCGAAAATCAGTTAGTAATAACCTAAACCAGTTATATGGCACTTCAAACAAAATATGGAGAGTTGATCCAGGCGGCGCGGACTGTTGGTATAACAGGTTTGCAGGTTCGTGAGCAGAACAATGTATTATATATAGATGGACAGGCACCCTCGGAATCCGCAAAGAAACAATTGTGGGATATTTATCAGCGTCTCGATCCTGACTTTCGTTCTGCTGACCTGGTGCTGAATGTGAATGTACCAGCAACAGCCTCTCAACAGCAGGAATATGTTGTAGTCAGTGGTGATAAT
>DASVNY010000604.1:0-1691 GCA_036383615.1 Chitinophagaceae bacterium | reverse complement strand
CCAGTTTTGAATAGCTTGCTTTATTTGTTTCTGGGATAATTTTTCGTCAACTGCTTTTTTTGCCAGAGCAGGCAATTCTTCATCACTGGCAAAACGAAGCGCAATGATCTGTCCCATGCGCAGGTTTCTATCCAATGGTTTACCGGTAAGAATATAGTGTCTGAAATTTTCTTCAGCGCGAATGGCCCTGTCCTGCGCTCTCAATGCAAAAGACCTGGCATACCACCAAAGGATCAGCATTACGATCGGGATCAAAATAATGGGAAGCCACATATGCAGATCATGCCCATGCATATCGGTATGTACAAGATTAATGATCGACATAGCAAGTATAATCAGTATGATCAGGGGCATTACATAATGCCATATCGGGATTAAGCGGCTATGGTTGCTGAAATTCTGTTCTGACATAGTAGTTAGTTTATTGTTTGTGGTTTTTTGTTTATAGTTGGATTTCCGAAAGTACGGTATTCTCTTCCACTATTAGCAGCTTACCATTCACTTTAATTGATCCAGCACCTTGTACATTTTATTTACCAATGCTGATGCTGAACCATTATAATTATTGACGAGGAATGAGAAGATATATTCCTTCCCACCCTTCGCCGTATGATAACCGCAAAAACCTTTCACTCCTCTTATGGTCCCGCTTTTTATTTTCATTCCATTATACTCAGGCAATGAATTATAGAAATAAGAATACCAGTCTTTGGCTTTTGCGTATTTAAGAATTTCAACCTGGGCATGGGTGGTAACACGGTTAAGGGGTGAAAGTCCTGAACCATCGACCATGTTCAATTCATTGGAGTTGAGGCCTTTTTCTTTCCAGAAGTTCCGGAGAATTGTGACGCCAAAATCTGTTGAAGCATATTTCAATTTTTCCAAAGCAAATGTTTTAATAAGTGCCTCTCCATAAAGGTTAATACTCTTCTTATTGAACCAATAAATGATAGAATCGAGTGTTGGAGAACTATGCCATGCTATATGTCTATACATATCTCTAAGACTTGTTTTAACATCATACTTCTTTTTTATATCTCCTTTCAATAACCCTTCTTTAAAAAGAAACTCCCTGAAATCGTTAATAAAATAATTTTCAGGGTTAATCACAGCTCCGCTGATTTTAAAATTCTTTTGATTTGGCGGAATTGTTCCTTTCACTAAATAGTTGGGGCCTTCCATTGGAGGATAGATGTAGGCATTATCACCAGACCCTTCTTCACCTGCAGTGACCCGATGGATAAAACTATCTACAGGTATTTTATACAGGCTATCACGAATTACAGTCACCCGCCAATAATCAATTGCACGGTTAGCTGAATTAAAGTATAGATCATACTGATTTTCCTTCCAATTTATCTTGCTGCTTCCTGCTCCGTAATAGTTCCCTATATCTTGCATAATCCACCCATCAGGAATGTTTTGATCATCAAACACGGGATAGTCCTCAATGCTAAATTGATCATTTATAGCTTTTATCCCGGCTTTTGCCAGCGAATCCTTAAAGTCATTAAAAATTTTTTCCGGGCGGGTAGAAGCGAACCGAAAGCTCCCGAATGTGGGATCACCCGATGGTTTGAAATAAATACTTTCCCCGGCATATCCTATCTCTGTAAAATATCGATACTCCTTCCCCAACAATTCAAAAGCCGTTACACTGGTAATGATCTTTTGTGTAGAAGCAGGCGCCA
>DASVNY010000603.1:0-4351 GCA_036383615.1 Chitinophagaceae bacterium | reverse complement strand
AAAGTTTGAAAGATGTTTATAAAGATTATTTTACCATTGGCGTAGCTGTTTCTCCGCAAGCTTTAAAAACAGATGAAGCGGGGTTGATATTGCAACAGTTCAACAGCATGACTGCTGAGAACGCCATGAAAAGCGGTCCTGTTCATCCCCGTGAAAATTGGTATAACTGGGCGGGTGGCGATTCTATTGCTGCTTTTGCCAGCAGGAATAATATGAAATTAAGAGGGCACTGTTTGGTATGGCACAATCAAACTCCCCGTTGGTTCTTTACCGATTCAGCAACAGGCAAACAAGTGACAAAGGAAGTGTTGTTGGAACGAATGAAAGAACATATCACTACTGTTGTGTCAAGATATAAAGGAGCCATCTATGCCTGGGATGTGGTGAATGAAGCGATCTCTGATAAACCTGATGAGTTTTATCGCCCTTCTTTATTTTACACGATCATTGGTGAAGAATTTATTGCCAAAGCATTTGAATACGCACATGCCGCCGATCCCGATGCATTGCTTTTTTATAATGACTACAACGAGATCAGCACGACAAAGAGAGCCAAGATCATCAAGATGATAACAGAGCTGAGAGCAAAGGGAGTTCCTGTTCATGCGATAGGACTTCAGGCGCATTGGACCGTTAACGAACCTTCGGAGCCACAGTTAGAAACGACGCTAAAAGAGTTTGCGGCGTTAGGTCTTCCTCTTCATATTACCGAGCTGGATATTTCTGTTTATCCCAAAGAACATAATGCGAGGGATAGAAAGCCGGAGGATTATGATACGACTTTTAGTGCAGAGAAAGAAGCCAGGCAAATGGAAGTATATAAAATGTGTTTTGAAAAATTCAGGAAATATAAAGACGCTATCAAAAGTGTCACTTTCTGGAATATTTCCGATCGTCATAGCTGGCTGGATAATTTTCCGGTAAGAGGAAGAAAGGACTATCCATTGCTTTTTGATAAAGAACTAAAACCCAAAAAAGCTTTTGCTGAAGTGGTAAAATTCTAAATCTCTCGCCCCGGCGCAAAGACGCCACGACATCGCTTTGCGTCGCTGCGTCGTTGCGTGAAAATTTTCTTAGTTATGAAAAGATCCCTGGTCATCGCCCTTATATTGTTTATTTCAAATCTTGCTATAGCCCAAAAGCAATTGTATTATACCAATCCGATACTTTCGGGGTTTTATCCTGATCCAAGCATCTGCAAAGCCGGTGATGATTATTACATGACCACTTCAAGTTTTGCTTATTTTCCGGGCCTTCCCATTTTTCACAGTAAGGACCTGGTGAACTGGAAACAATTGGGTCATGCTATCGACAGGGCCGAACAAATGGATTTCAACGGTGCCGGTGTGTCAAGAGGGTTATTTGCTCCTGCGATCTCTTATCATAAAGGGCTCTTCTATATTGTGTGCACACAAATTGATAAGCTGGGGAATTTTGTTATCACGGCTAAAGATCCAAAAGGCCCGTGGAGCAATCCTGTTGCATTGCCACAGGTGAATGGTATCGACCCTTCCTTATTCTTTGATAAAGATGATAAAGCGTATATAGTGTATAACAGCATACCGCCCGATAACAAGCCATTGTATAGCGGGCATCGCACTATTCGCATGTATGAATTTGACTGGAGGAATCTAAAAGTAACTGGCGAAGAAAAACTAATAGTGAATGGCGGCATTGATATAAGCAAAAACCCGGTGTGGATTGAAGCGCCGCACATCTTAAATAAAGATGGCTGGTATTATTTGATATGCGCGGAAGGCGGCACGGGTTACAATCATTCTGAAGTAGTGTTCAGAAGTAAAGAAGTGTGGGGCCCTTATATTCCTTATGAAAATAATCCCATCCTTACACAAAGACATCTTGATAAGAACCGGCCAAATCCAATTACAACAACAGGTCATGCTGATTTTGTAGAAACAAAAGACGGAAAATGGTATGCGGTGTTTCTTGGTTGCCGCCCTTATGAAGATGATCATTATAATATCGGCAGAGAAACATTCATGGCTCCGGTGGAATGGAAAGATGGCTGGCCGCATATTCTGGAGGGAAATGAAACAGTACAGTATCAATATCCAGTTCCTATGCCTGCTGTTACGAAAAAAGTAAATAATCCATTCGGAGGAAGTGCTCATTTTAAAGATCAATTCGATCATGAAAAACTGAATGATCGTTTTATGTTTCTGAGAACGGTAAAAGAGCCTTGGTACAGCCTTACAGAAAAGAAAGGTTACTTAAGAATAAATCTTCGCGAAGAAACATGCGGCGAAAAACTAAACCCTTCTTTTATTGCCTTCCGTCAGCAAAACCACAGGGCTGAAGCATTCACTTCATTGCAATTCTCAGGCAGGTCAGAAAATGAAAAAGCAGGAATGGCAATTTTTCAAAGCGAAACACATTTCTACTACCTATGTAAATCCGTTGAGAATGATATACCTGTGATACAATTGTATGAGTCAACAAAAGACAGTAGCATGAAACTGATCATATCTCACAGTATAGAAAATTATCCTGCAGAACTAAAGCTTAAGATCGAAGCAAGAAATAGTGAGTACTTCTTTTACTATTCCAAAGATGGTAAAAACTGGACGTATATGATCAAAAAAGTTGTGGATGGAAAATTTCTTAGCACCAAAACAGCCGGAGGATTTGTAGGTTGTGTGTTTGCTTTGTATGCAACATCGCTTGGAAGAGAAAGTTCTGCTAAAGCTTTTTATGATCGCTTTGAATATAAAGGTGATGACGGTGTTTACAAATAATAAATCTTGCTCGTCGCCGAGTCGGGTCGCTATATTTATCCAAGTTGCAAATGCTGTTGACCCAGACATCGGCTCAGAAGCGTTTGTATCGGGGTCACTTTGCGTCGCTGTCTTCGTCAATATCTCCGCCCCTGATAATATTTATTATTTCTATCCTCAGCATCCCATGATTGACCGGTAACAACTTTAAATGTTGCCGCATCAGCCCCGGGTATTATCGTGCTTTCAAAAAAGACGTTCTTATCATCTCTGAGATAAGACACAAAATGGTCGGCCGTATCTGGTGAATTCAGAACCTGTAGCTTTTCTGTATTAATCGAATTTAATCGTGCATTCTCATAATACACAAAATCCTTATCGATTCCCCATCTGTATTCACAAAGCCTTTTAAATGAGGCTGGGTCAGCCCCCACAACAATTACCCTGTTTCCGCCGTCAGAGTTACCATGAAAATAATATACCCTGTTTTTGTCTTTTGCAAATTCTGTTGAATCAATAATCGTAAAAGAGTTAATATCGATTATCGAACCCAAAGGAGTTTTAATGATCGAATCGTTTTTATGAACGAAAATGAACTTATCATAAAAAACTTCAAACTGGCAATTACAATTGCTATCTCTTGCTAATGCAAGTTTTCGTTCGTAGAGGTCGCTGTCTTTTCCTATATAAAAATCATTCTTTAAATGTTTATAATCTGCGCTATCTATTGGTTCTTTTGCATACAACAAAGAAACCACACCCCTGTTCTTTTTGGAGGGGCTGAGACATGAACCAAAAACAAGCAATATGACAGAAATAAAAACCAGCTTCATGACAGCATTAATCTCTTACTATTTTCTGTAATACTCTTATGACTTTCTCCGCGTTCGGCAACATTGCTTGCTCCAATCCCATATTCATCGGCACTGCAGGAAGATCTAATGCGCCTAATACTTCAACAGGCGCATCGAGTGATTGAAAGCATGCTTTTGATATTCTGCCCGCCAATGCTTCTGCAAAAGAATTGTTTTGCTGTTCTTCCGTCAGCACCAAACATTTGCCATGCAATTTCACTCTTTCAAAAATCAATTCTTCGTCGAGAGGATATAATGTACGCAGATCAACTATCTCTATTTGCCGATCAAAATTCTTTGCTGCTGCTTTCGCCCAATAAACTCCCATGCCATAGGTGATTACCACGCAGCTATTGCCATTGTCTATTGCCTGTTCACCAGCACGCTGAATAATATTAGCCTTGCCAAGAGGAATGATATAATCACGTGAGGGTTCAATTGTTTTGGCATCCTCTGTTCCCGGCACTTTGCTCCAGTAAAGACCTTTATGTTCCAGCATCACTACCGGGTTGCCATCATAATATGCCGCTTTCATCAATCCTTTCATATCTGCGGCATTTGATGGATAAACTACTTTAATTCCTTTTATAGAAAGTACGGTTGTTTCAACACTGCCACTATGATAAGGACCACCACCACCATAAGCGCCGATCGGCACCCGTAATATCATGGACACAGGAAATTTACCACAACTCAGGTAGCAGCTTTTTGATATTTCTGTCACCAATTGGTTAAAACCGGGATAGATATAATCAGCAAACT
>DASVNY010000602.1:0-2586 GCA_036383615.1 Chitinophagaceae bacterium | reverse complement strand
TTTGAGACGTTGAGGATCGCCTACTTCGTCAGCCGTTACAATATATTTACCCAACGGAAGAAACTGGTCGAGACTTTTTCCTAATAACCATTGAGAAGATTTGAATTGCAGATCACGGCAGGAAAGATCATTGGCCACGCAATAACCAAACACATGATTCAATGCATCCTCCTTTGATATATTCTTACAACGCTCTCCTATTACAACTCCTAATTCTACTTCATAATCGAAATGCTCGCCTTCTGTTCCCAAATAAACATCCTGTTCATAATTGACAAGTGTATTGCTGTATTTGGTAAACACAATCGGCTCCAATGGTATCGGCATACCGCTTTCCTCCGCATGTTTACGATAGTTGAGACCGATACAGATTATCTTGGAAGGTTTGGGCACACAGGGGCCAATTTCAAGACTTATCTCACGAAGCAATTTACCTGGTTGATCAACCGCGGATTCAACAGCTTTTCGAAGCTCACCTATTTCATCATTCGTTAGTGGCGAATCGGGCATTTCTCTTTTCCTGAAATAATCTGAAACACTGCAGAGATCAATAATGCCTTTATCGGTAAGTATGCCCGGAACCAGTTTATTTTTCTGGCGGAAGTATGCGATTTTCATGTTAGAGATAAATGATACGGCTGTTTTGTTTGATGTATTTAATAAGTGGCACGTCCACCGGAAAGATCAAATGTGAAACCGGTAACAAAACTATTTTCCTTTGATACGATATACGCAACAAGGTTAGCTGCTTCCTCTAATGTTCCGCAACGCTTCATGGGTATTTTGTCAGTCATGTATTTCACCTGCTTTTCAGGCAGGCCGTCAACCAATGGCGTTCTGATAACAGCTGGCGCCAGGGCATTAATAGTGATTCCTGTTTCAGCATACTCCTTTCCCTGCACTTTGGTCATACCGATAACAGCGGCTTTGGAAGAAGAATAAGCAAGCATACCGGCATTGCCTTCTTTTCCTGCAATGGAAGCAATATGAAGAATGCGACCATAACTTGCTTTGAGCATGTGAGGAATGACAGCCTTTGAAATATTAAAGCTGCTCATGAAGTTTACCTCGAATACTTTATGGATGTCCTTATTGTCAACATTATGGCTGAGCACATTTGTTTCACCTGAAATGCCGGCACTATTGACCAGTATATCAATTTTTCCAAATTCACGAACAATGTTTTCAATGGCTTCAGTCACCAATACATCATTTGTAATATCGATAGCAAATGTTCTGCTTTTGTCTTTGAGTTTCCTGAACTCATTCTCCAGCCCGTCACTGTTAATATCAATCAATGCCACAACAGCACCTTCATCAAGCAGTTTTTTCGCGATCGCCAGGCCCAAGCCGGAAGCGGCGCCGGTTACGATAGCAACCTGTCCGTCAAATTTCTTGTCCGATCCTGTAGCCGGCTGGTCCGCTACGGCAGCAAATATTTCTTCCGCTCTTCTTTCATGATCGCTGTTTCTTTCTTTCTCCAATGATCCATTGGATTTTACAGTAACAGCCGTTTTGTTTTCTTTCATAGTTAAAGTTGTTAGAGTGCTTTGTATTTATCATAAACATCCCGCAAGGTTTTGCCTTCAAGCAATTCTTTACGGGAAAGATTTTCGCTATTCACTTTTTCTTTTGCTTTTTCAAATACTTTTTTCTCCAATGCCCATGGCACTACTACTATCCCATCAAAGTCGGCATAGATAATATCACCGGGATTGACCAATACTTCACCACAACGAACAGGCACATCATAAGCCGTAACAATGGCCCTTCCTTTTGAATCAAGCGGGCGGATGCCGGCATAATAAACAGGAAATTCCATATCGATAATCCTGACACAATCCCTCACCTGGCTGTCGCAAACACAACCGGCTACTCCTTTTCTTTTCGCAATGGTTGACATCAATTCGCCCCAGGGTGCATTGGTGCCACCATGATCAGTTGAATGGATCACTACATCACCCGACTGCAAAGAATCCATTGCTTCGATCTCCAAACCGTAAGGATCCTCAGCTATATGATCAATATCCATCCAGCGAAAAGTTCTTGCCCTGCCTATAAAACCGCAGTTCCTCATATCGGGCAACAATGGTCGCAACCGCTGGTGCATTGCCTGGCGGGGATGACCCAGCTCATCAAGGATATCACAGACCACTGCGACGTAAAGCTCTTCTTTGATGAACTTGAATAAAGCCGTATCGTTATGTAATTGCTCGACCATTGCCTGAATTAATCTTTTAATCCATTTGCCAGCTTCACTACCCTGTCATTCAGTTCTTTTACATATGCTTTTGTAGCGCTATCGGGATTATAAGTAGCTTTCCGCACCACACTGTTATCCAATACACCTCTTGCTATCAACAATTCTTTTTCTACATAATGGAACAGCTCCATATTCTGCAGCGCAAAAAATATCTGTGGCATCACTTTTTCAAAAAGATCAAATGCTTTTTCATTCTCGCCGTTCTTTCTCAACGTAAATATCTTTTGCAGGATGTCCGATACTCCCAGTCCCGGCATCACACCAACAATACCCGTTGGGATCAGTTCAAGCATATACAATCCACCCCATCCTTCCAATAAACC
>DASVNY010000601.1:0-7190 GCA_036383615.1 Chitinophagaceae bacterium | reverse complement strand
TTCTCCAAAATCATAATGCTTTGTTTTTTCATTCCATTTTAAATTGGCATCGGGTAATGTCATGCCCAGCACCTTCACTTGTTCGGCACACATGTCAACAAAGTTTTGCCTTAACTCATCGTTGCTCTTTCGTTTGATCTTCCATTTCATACTTTGATCGCTGTTGGTGCTTTCACTGTCTTTTGGTCCAAACATCATCAGGCTCGGCCACCACCACCTGTTAATTGCATCCTGGCACATGGCTTTTTGTTCTTCGTTTCCTTTGGATAGTGTCAGCAAAATTTCAAACCCCTGGCGCTGATGAAAACTTTCTTCTTTGCAAATTCTTACCATCGCTCTTGCATAGGGACCATAGCTTGTTCTGCAAAGCATCACCTGGTTCAATATCGCGGCACCATCAACCAGCCAACCAATGGCGCCCATATCGGCCCAGGTAATCGTTGGGTAATTAAAGATCGAAGAGTATTTGGCTTTACCGCTGTGCAGGTCATTGATCATTTCTTCTCTCGACATCCCCAATGTTTCAGCGGCGCAATAGAGATATAAACCGTGACCGGCCTCATCCTGCACTTTGGCCAACAGAATAGCTTTTCTTTTTAGAGAAGGAGCCCTCGATATCCAGTTTCCCTCCGGCAACATTCCCACGATCTCGCTATGGGCGTGCTGGCTTATCTGTCGCAGGTTGGTTTTGCGATAGGCATCAGGCATCCAATCCTTGGGTTCAATTTTAGTTTCTGCATCAATTTTTTGCTGAAACAGCTTTTCAAGATCTTGTACAGGCATGGGCGGTCAATTTGAGGCCCAAATCTACTGAAAACTAACGCCTGTTTGACAAGCTTTGAAGAGACTCAATTACTTATAAAAAAAACGTCCTGCACAGGGCAGGACGCAGGTGAAAAGAATGATGGCTTGTAGGACATCATAACATCAGTCAGAAAATATTTTACGTGTGGAAAATACCTGATCTAAAGAGTAAACTTAGGAACGCCACCCACGCAAAACAATACCTGCTACATGGTATTTAGTATTTTTGATAATTGTCAAACAATTGTCGGGCTATACTAGTAAATCAGGCTGTTTTTGTAGATTTTATACTACAAGTGTAGATTACTTAATATCAAAGTCCACCACTATCTTATCAGTTTTAGGGTGCGACTGGCAGGTAAGAATATAACCTTGCCCGATCTCTTCCTCCTCCAAACCCCAATGAACATCCATATCCACCTGGCCTTCGAGTAATTTGGCTTTGCAGGTGCAACATACCCCTCCTTTGCAGGCAAAAGGAAGATCGGCTCCCTGTTTGAGGGCAGCGTCAAGAATAGTTGTATCGGAACTGAGGGAAAGATCAAAATCAAAAGCACGGCCATCAAGCTTTATCGTGATTTTGCTCTTAGGGCCTTCATCAGTTTCTGATCTTTGGTTTTTGCTGTTTGATTTTGCCTGGCCTGGCGTGGTGAATAATTCAAAATGTATTTTCTTTTTATCGATCCCTTTTGCTTCGAGATAATCTTTTACGCAAAAGATCATTTCTTCAGGACCACAGATAAAAAGATCATCAGCAGAAAAATAATCAACCAATTTATTTAGCTCATCCAGTTTTTCGATAGTGATCCTTCCAAAGTTCAGGGTCGCATCTGTTCTTTCACGACTGAGTATATGGATGAGCGTAAAACGATCAATGTATTTATTCTTTAGTCCTTCAAGCTCTTCAAAAAAAATAATCGAGCTGCGACTGCGATTACCATATACTAATGTGAAATGACTGTTTGGCTCGGTTGCCAATGTTGTTTTTATCAATGAAAGAACAGGAGTGATGCCACTACCTGCCGCGAAAGCCAGGTAGTTTTTTTTATTCGCCGGATCGAGCGGCGTATAAAACTTACCAACGGGTTCCATCACATCGAGCAGGTCGCCTTTCTTCAATTGGTCGTTGGCGAAAGAGGAAAACAAGCCACCATCCACTTTTTTGATAGCTACCCGCCATTCATTATCCAATGGAGAACTGCAAATAGAGTAAGTGCGGCGAATTTCTTCATCATTGATAAAGGTTCGCATAGTGAGGTTTTGGCCCTGCCGGAACTTAAAATTTGGCAGCAATTTTTCCGGGATATCAAAAACAACGGAAACACAATCAGCAGTTTCTTTTCTTACCTCCTTTACCTGCAGTGGGTGAAAATGAATGGACATACATCAGCTTGGTTTTCTTAAACCATCTATCATGATCGTCACCATATTGTCTTCCAGTTCCTCTCCGCTGATACGGGCATTGGAACGGTGCCAGCTTTCGATCCCGCTGATGGCATGCAAGATGATTAATACAGCAGTTGGCGCATCAATCTTACGTATTTCAGCTTTCTGAATACCTTCTTCAATTATCGCAGCAAACTTTTTGCGGTAATTACGACGCTGGTTCTGGAAATTGGAGAGATAAGGTTCTTCCAGGTGTTTCCATTCCCGGTCGCTTACATATACCTCTTCATAATTTTCGATCATTTGACGGATATGAAAACGCAATAAAGTTTCCACTTTGCCAATCGACTTTTGCTGACTGGCTTCAAGAATGTCCATGTTCGCATTAAAGCGATTGGCGACATCAAAGCAAATAGCTTCCAGTATCTCGTTCTTTGAGCGAATATGATTGTACAAACTCGCAGCTTCGATCCCAACAGATTCTGCCAGGTCACGCATTGAAGTGGCGGCAAAGCCTTTTTCCCTGAACATTTGAGCTGCTTTACGCAATATCAGTTCTTTCTTCGATGCTTTTTTTCGTTGTGTTTTGGCCATGCCCAAAGATAATCAGGAAGAAGGTTATATTAGTCAAATTGGTTAAATAAGTCATATTGGTCAGATGGGTCAAATAAGTCAATGGGTCAAATAAGTCAAGGGGTCAAATAAGTCAATGAGTCAAATGGGGTCAAATAAGTCATTAGCTAAAATGGTAGATGTCTTTAATTGCAGTAGGTTTGCACCCCGTAAGCCATTTAATGATCTGACTCAACATTTAAAACCGTTCTTAATGTCTCTTATCACCGTAGGCACCATGGCCTTTGATGCAATAGAAACCCCATTTGGAAAAACTGATCAGATCGTTGGCGGTTCGGCTACTTATGTGGCTTATGCTGCCAGTAATTTTGTGAAACCCGTGCAGCAGATATCTATTGTGGGCTATGACTTCCCTAAGGAAGAGATGGATGAGCTAAGAAAAAGAGGGGTGCATTTGGACGGCGTTGAGATAGTACCTGATAAAAAATCTTTTTTCTGGAGTGGTCGTTATCATGAGGACATGAACAGCCGTGATACGCTGATCACTGATCTGAATGTATTAGCCGATTTTGATCCGAAGATCCCGGATAGTTACCAGGGTGCTGAATTTTTGATGCTGGGCAACCTGGCCCCAAAGATCCAGTTGAATGTGATACAGGAATTAAAGCAACGTCCCAAGCTGATCGCTATGGACACGATGAATTTCTGGATGGAAATTGCCATGGAGGAATTGAAAGGCGTATTGAAACATGTTGATATGCTGATCGTGAACGATGCGGAAGCAAGACAACTTACTGGTCAGTTCTCATTAGTAAAAGCAGCTAAGATGATCATGCAAATGGGTCCTAAATACCTGATCATCAAAAAAGGGGAGCATGGTGCTTTGCTGTTTCATGGTGATGATGTGTTTTTTGCTCCTGCTCTTCCACTGGAAGAAGTATTTGATCCAACCGGTGCCGGCGACACTTTTGCCGGTGGTTTTATGGGCCATCTTGCCAAGACAGGTGATATTTCTTTTGAAAATATGAAAAGAGCCATCATCGTTGGCTCCGCTATGGCAAGTTTCTGCGTAGAAAAATTCGGACCAACAAAATTAAAAGAAATCAATCATGTTGATATCACCAACAGGATACAACAGTTCAAGGATTTGGTGAGTTTTGAGATTGAGTTGGTGTAATCACAATGATTTTGCCAATACTGTTTTTCCTTGTCCTTGCTATTTACTTCTTTTAAAACCTATCCGTTCCCTGTCTTCCCATTTTCGTTGGGCTGCTCTTTCATCCAGGAGATTTTCTATAGCATCATAGATATGGCTTAGTTGGCTATCGTGCTCACCCAACTTTTCTTTTAGTAGCCTTACCTGCTCCCGCAGATCATCTTTTACGAAAGCCTTTCGCATGGCTATAAAGGTTCGCACAATGGCAATATGCATTTTGATAGCTCTGTCACTTTTAAGCACGCCACTGAGCATTGAAACACCTTGCTCGGTAAAAGCATAAGGGGTAGCTTTTGTGTTACGCCTGTTTTGTGATGCGGTCACAATTTGTGACCGCATCTCCTCCCATTCGGATTTGGTGAGCCGAAATATAAAATCTCTTGGAAAGCGTTTCAGATTTCGTTTTACTGACTGGTTCAACACTTTTGTGCTTACCTCGAAAAGAGGGGCCAGGTCAAAGTCAAGCATTACCCGCTCGCCCCTGACATCATAAATACGGTTTTGGATAGATTTAATTATTTTCATTTTCACTTTTTTTAGTTCATTCTTTTAGCCAGCACTACCACATTTTTAAACTGATCTTTCCACCCTTGCAGGTTGAAAAGATCAGTAAGTATTATATAAGCTCCTGCTGACAATTTATTTTCTTTATCACCTAAGCCATCCCAGCTCCAATAACCTTCCAGCCCCATTGTGCCATTACGGACAAGATGGCGAACGGGTCTTCCTGCTGCATCATAGATGGTAACGTTGGCAACATAACCTGGCTCCGTTATTTTATATTGGATCGTAGCTATATCATCCCTTCCGTCATTGTCGGGTGAAAAGACCTTAGGTATTATTGCAATTGTAGCTGGAATGCTTTGCAGCAATTTGTGTTGTGAGTTCTTATAAGTGGGAGTGCCATAACCTGCCGTTGACGCAGCGCTATGCCAGTTAACAGCATCCTGTGATGGACCATTCGGATCTATTCTCTCTAATGAAACACCTTCGTCATTGTGCAGCAGCTTAAAATGCCAGTTCTTATTATAATTCACTTCATCTACCACATTTCCCTGTTGATCTAATAGAATAGCAAAGCCCTTATCATCGGGCATAGATGGTGATGATGAAACAATAAAGACGCAATCAGGATTTTTTACCAGGTATTCTCTTGCCAGGCTTCCCGGGTCAATCGTTACTACGATATGATCTTCCGGAAATATCAGCCAGGGATTTACTGATAGTTGACGTATGCTGCTGATCACGTTGCTGCTGTTACGGTTGGCAACACCCAATTTTGAAGCATCAAAAACTTTATTGCTCTTATTATATAACTCAACAAAATCTTCAGCAGTTGGTCTTGGATTAAATAATATTTCATTAATCACGATATCCAATGCAACGGGGTCTTCCGGCAATCCTGCTTTGGCTTTACTACCAGCTGTAATAATATTGTCTTTGCAATCTTTGATGTTCGAGACGGTCAATTCATATACTGTCTGCAATTGTAGAGGGCTATTCAATGTTAATCTTACTGTATTAAATAGCGGTGATAGAGGTAATGCATTTGTAACCATCAGCCCATTGATTGAATAATTAGCAATGTTGGAAGCTATTAAACTATCTATGGGCTCGTCAAATACAGCGACGATGTTTAAGTTGTCAATGGTATAGCTTCGCTTTAACAGCGGCGCGGCCTGGTCATTATTGACTGCATCAACAGAATTCTTTTTTCCGGGTGTGCCACCAGTGGGGTCAACACTTGCTTTCCAGTTGCTGCTACCCGCACAGGGATTTTTCGGATCGATCATTTCTAATGTCCAGCCACCATCACGTTTCAACTCATTCTGATACCAGGCAGAAGAATAATCTATCGCATGTATAATCATTCCACCAGGCGATTTTAAAAACAATTGATCACCATCATTATCTAAGGAAGGGAAACCGGTAACTGAAATAGCAGGACCAAAAGCACTCATGGCAGCAATAGCACTGCCAGTACAAACAATAACAAAACTATCCGGTTGCAAAATATAATTTGGCATTGGCCCGCTCTGTCCTGTTGGTTTGCCGATGCGCCAGTTTTGCAGGTTGACAGGAGAGGAAGAAACATTTTTGAGTTCTATCCATTCATTGTTCGGTAACCCAACCTGTGGAGATTGATCCACCATGATCTCGCCGATCACTATATCATACCTGTTCTGAGCAGGAAGTAAGACGAATCTAAGAGTCGTCAAAATCAATAACAGTACTTGTTTCATACCCAAATAAAACAAACACTCGTTACGAAACCAATGGAAAATCACCGGTAAAATCCGTTATTTTCTTTTGGGAAGAAATGATCGCTATATTATCTTCGCGACGCAATGATGATTACAAAACATACAAAACGCACCAAGAAACAGTCCGACTTCGGTGGAAGGTTTGCGGTTTAGTTGTATGTAACAATATAAAAGATTAGCAGGCCTTCCTAAATGGAAGGCTTCTTTTTTGTCTGACGGTCACCGTCTGACAAAAAAGGAAAATGTCTGATGGAGGCCGTCAGGCAAAAAGATTAAAAAGATGTCAGACGGAGACCGTCAGACAAAAATGATTAAACAAAATGTCAGACGGAGACCGTCGGACATTTTTTAAACACAAACAAAAAACAAAATGAAAGTCGCAGTTGTTGGCGCCACTGGATTGGTTGGCTCTAAAATGTTACAGGTACTGGCAGAAAGAAATTTTCCTGTCACTGAATTGATCCCCGTTGCTTCCGAAAGATCAGTAGGTAAGCTGGTTGAGTATAAGGGTGAGAAGTATAAGGTGGTAAGTATGACAGATGCCATTGCCGCGAAACCTGCTGTGGCTATATTTTCTGCCGGTGGCAGCACATCACTCGAATGGGCGCCCAAATTTGCTGAAGCAGGGATCACTGTTATCGATAACTCATCTGCCTGGAGAATGGACGTGAACAAGCCATTGATTGTTCCCGAGATCAACGCCGATATACTCACCGCTAATGACAAGATCATTGCGAATCCAAACTGTTCTACTATTCAAATGGTAGTCGCATTAAATCCCTTACATAAGAAATATGGCATCAAAAGAATTGTTGTCTCTACTTACCAAAGTGTAACGGGCACTGGTGTTAAAGCTGTTACTCAATTGATGAATGAAAGAAATGGTGTTGTTGGTGAAACAGCTTATCGCTACCCGATCGATCTGAATGTAATTCCTCAAATAGATG
>DASVNY010000600.1:0-5572 GCA_036383615.1 Chitinophagaceae bacterium | reverse complement strand
ATGGTATGATCAATAAATTTTCTTTTGACAAAAGGGCCGATCACATACGCCGGACTACGATGCGCATCTACATGATCGGGTCCGTTTTGCGCATCATCTTCCAAAATAAATACTATTGATTCTTTCCAGATGGGGCTTTTGCTTAAATAGTCAATGAACATACCCACCGCGAGATCATTATCTGCAACATGCGCAAAAGGAGTTGCTTTGCCCGCACGCATGCCTTCTGTATGATCATTGCCAAAACGCAGCGTAGTTAATTGCGGAACGGCATTAACAGATAATAACGAATCAAAGTCTTTTTTCCATTGATAAAAGCGGGTAGTGTCCCTTACAGAAAGATCATATTCGGTATAGTTGGCTACATGTGCCGCCGTTAATGCATTCAATGTTCCTTTTCCATCTGAAACAAATTCGCCATAGGTTCTGTAACTAATATTGTTTCGCTTGCAATGATCCCAGATAAAACCGTTCTTATTATTGGCGATCCTGCGCTCACCTTCTCCACCATAAGTGCCGCCACGGCCACCATAGCTGGAGGGCCAGGTTTTTTCCAAATAATCATTGGCATAGGCGCCCATGCTCCAATTGTGACCATCAGCGCTCACTTCCGCATCAACATAAAAATTATCGAGCAACACAAATTCTTTTACCAGTTTATGCTGGTTGGGAGTGATCTTTTCACCAAATAATAAAAGACTGGTATCGCCATTTCCACCAGGCACATCACTTAACACCTGGTCATAAGTACGGTTTTCTTTGATCACATAAAACACATGTTTGATAGGGGACCGATCACCCACTTTCATTGGCACAGGATTGCCGGCTTCACCGCCAGGATTCAATTCTTTTTCTTTTGTATAAGGAGTGTTTTGATAAACTGCCTGTGAGTAGATGCCCAGTTGTTTTTCTGATGGCGCATTGATAATGCTCAACGAGCCACGAAACAAACCAGCGATATACTGCACTTTTGCAGGCTTCTTATCATCACCTGCATGACGTAACACTGTCTGCATCCTGTTGGCAGGATCAGGCCCCCAGGGATTTGCTGATGATGTTAACCCTTTGCCATTGGTAACATAAATATTGTTGTCAACCACTTTTACATTGGTAGGATACCAGCCCACCGGTATAAATCCTTTTGATTTACTTTTTCCTATTGCTGAAATATCAAAAACAGCCAGGCAGTTATTATCGGCATTAGCGATGTATAATGTTTTTTGGTCCTCGCTTAATGCAAGCCCATTGCTTGTAGAGCCCGTGGGTGAGTTTGGATATAAAGCCGCATTGAGTGTTTCAAGAGTTGTATTGGTTTTTGTATCGATAATGGACACAGCATTGTCTTCAGCTACTGCCACAAACAGATAGCGACCGTTTTTGCTCAACAATAATTCATTTGGATGGCTGCCGGTAGCAATGCTGCCTGTTATTTTTTGCGAAGCGATATCATAGATAATGATCTTACTGTCGCCCCAAACACTGATATATAATAGCTTTTTATCGGCAGATAGTTTGCAGGTATATGCTTCAGCACCCAATGCTGTTTTATTCACTATTTTTTTACTTGCCAGGTCAAAAACATATAAGCTATTATCTTCTTTGGTGACCACGAATAGTTTTTTATGCTGCGTTTCATCAATATCCAGCCCGGCTACACCGATCTTGTTCGGCCATTTTTTTCCCAATATCAATGAATCAGTTAAACGCAGTTTATTATGGGAGATCTCGTATTTGTTTACACGGTTATCATGCCCGCCCGAAGCATAAATAAATCTGTCATCATTGCTAAAAGCTAATCCATACCAGGATTTGGCAATAATGATACTGTCAACCTTTACACCCATTTTGCGATCGATCAATTCAATGGTTTGTGTGCTCTGGCCATTGTTGGTCACAGCCAGCCATTTTTTATTATGACTTACCACGAGGTTAAGCGGCAGGTCGCCTAATACAATGTTTTTACCAACAGGTGTCAATGTCCATCCATTGGGAAGACCAACCCGTTTTTTCGACATGTCGGTAAGTGTTTGGGCACGAGTGAAAGTTGCAAGAAGAACATAGAAAAAAGCGAAAAAAATGATTCGTTTCATAGTGCGCAAATTTCCTTTTATCCGTAAGAAGTTATGACCCTGTTGAAGATCGTAACGTAAAGATAATAAGGACGAGGCGTGAAAAGAGATGGGTGAAACGTGAAATGGGAAATGTCAAATGTCAAACAGGGGCTTGCCTTAATACAGGAACTCTGTCTTATATGGATATCTTAGTTTATACATTAACCTCACTTTTTCAAGGATGGTGTTGCGTAGCGCATCCAGGTTCCTTTTTTCTATGGCCGATACAAAAACAGCATTGCCGTTGGTCTCACGCTGCCAGCGTTCATAGAGATCATCGAGTATCTCTTTTTTAGTGCTGTCTTCCAGCCATTCATCAAAGGTGTTTTTTTCGTACAGGTCCATTTTGTTGAAGATGGTCAGTGTAGGTTTATCCAATGCATGCAACTCCTGTAATGTATTATTCACTACCGCGATCTGGTCCTCATGCGCTGAGTGAGAAATATCAACTACATGTAATAAGATATCTGCTTCACGAACTTCATCCAATGTACTTTTAAAACTTTCTACCAAATGATGCGGCAACTTACGGATGAAGCCTACCGTATCACTTAACAGGAATGGAGTGTTCTCAAATACAACCTTGCTTGTGGTAATATCCAAGGTAGCGAAGAGTTTATTTTCTGCAAACACATTCCGTTTGCTCAGCAAATTCATGATCGTTGATTTGCCTACATTGGTATAACCCACCAATGCTACTCTTATAAATTCACCTCTGTCTTTTCGTTGGGTAAAAGATTGCTTATCTATTTCGGCCAGTCTTTTTTTCAGCAAGGATATTTTATCACGAACGATACGACGGTCGGTCTCTATTTCCGTTTCACCCGGACCTCTTGTACCGATGCCACCGCCGAGACGTTCAAGGTGTTTCCACATACCCCTGAGTCGTGGTAAGATGTATTGATATTGCGCCAGCTCCACCTGTGCCCTTGCCTGTGCGGTCTTGGCCCTTCTTGCGAAAATGTCGAGAATAAGATCGGATCGATCAATTGTTTTTACGTCCAGCGCTTTTTCAATATTATTGATCTGTGCGCCACTCAACTCATCATCAAATATCACAATGCGGATATTTTTCCCTTGCACATATTGGCGGATCTCTTCCAGTTTTCCTTTCCCAATAAATGTGCGGCTATCCGGGTGCGGTAATTTTTGGGTAAAACGTTTAGCGGTGATGGCGCCTGCTGTTTCAGCCAAAAAAGCCAGCTCATCGAGGTATTCATTCAATTGCTGTTCTGTCTGATCTTTATGCACCAGTCCCACCAACACAGCCTTTTCTTCTTTTCCAATAATGTTTTTCTTATCGAGCATTCTTTATTTATTACAATAGAACAAAAATAGACAATACAATTGTGCCAGTTTTGGATGTAAATAAAAAAGCGACCTTACAATAGTAAGATCGCCCCAATTATGTTATTGTTATTAAAGCCCGCTGAGTGTGAGACCGATCGAGAAGGGTCTTATCTCCGCAGCCACTCCTTCCTGGAAAAGTGTGGTGAACTGGTAACTTCCAAATAAGCTAAAATGGCCATAGCCGACGCGAGCCGTTCCCACCAGCCTGTTCTTATTAAAGAACTGTTTGCTGATCTCTTTCATCGTATAATCATTCAGCACGGCGCCAGCTTTGTTCTGAAATTTTACGTTACGTGTATGTGCAGTGAGCATGGTTCCCACCTTTACGCCAATAGCGAATTTGAGTCCTTTGCCCGTAAGCGGGTTGGCTGAATAACGAAACTCCACAGGTGCTTCCAGGTAAACTGTTGCCAGCTTTGTTTTTTTGAAATGATTGGTATCGGACTGATCGGTGAAGCGAAGGGTTGAGGTATTGTCTTTGATACCGACATATGTTTTCTTGAAAATGATATGATCGGAAGAGATGCCGGGTCCAAAAGCCATACTCAGCTTGGGATTGGTCTTAAAAGGGAAATCGAACATGAAATAAACATTGATGCTCTTGGAAAACCCTTTTGGATTGATCGTATCAGGACGACCGGCCCAGCCGGCATAACCCAATTGCAGCAAAAAATGATCGTTGGACCTGTTGCTGAGATCAATCTTTGTTTTCTTCTTGGGAACGGCCGGATCATTCTGTGCCATTACAACAGTTGAGAACAGAGCACAGACAATAAGCGGTAAAATCTTCTTCATATCAGTTTGAGTAATGGGCAAATGTATTTTCCTCCCGGTTAATAAAAGGTTAAAGCCCCTTTTAAAATAATAAATGAGAAATAAGAAACACGGAATGTAAAAGTCTGCCGCAGCAACCTTTTACATTTTTCATTTATTATTTCTCATTTCTCATTAATAACTGTGGACCCTGCTGGGATCGAACCAGCGACCCTCTGATTATGAGTCAGATGCTCTAACCGTCTGAGCTAAGGGTCCAATGCTGTAAAACAGCAGAAATTATATTTCTAAAGAACTTAAATCATCCTAGCGACCCTCCCGACTGCATCGGGATGCTCTAACCGTCTGAGCTAAGGGTCCTGTTCATCATGATGAGCATTGCTTCGTCATGACGGTAAGGCGGCTGCAAAAATAGAGAAAAGCAGCGTAAAACAGGTTAGATAATTATATATCAAAAAAACATAAATTTACAATCCGACGATTCTTATGCCTGAGAACGACCATATAAGGGAACTGCTTGCGGCGATTGCTTATAAAAATGACCAGGGTGCTTATAAGCAATTATTCCTGATGCTACACGGCAGGCTAAAGCAATTCGCTTACGCCATTCTCAAATCAAAAGAAGAAGCTGAAGAGTTGGTATCTGATCTTTTTATCCGCATTTGGGAAAAAAGGGAAGGATTGACCAAAATCGAATCCCCGCTATTATACTTCTATGTTACGGCAAAGAACCTGGCACTTAACCGGATCAACCGTCAAAAAAAACAACCCATTGCCGTTGAAGACTGGCTGGTTCAACTAAACAGTATTTATTTCGATCCCGAACAATTGATGATCACCGAAGAAATGGTCCGCCAGATCAGGCAGGCAGTAAATGATCTTCCCCCACGCTGCCGGCTAATCTTCAAACTGGTGAAAGAAGACGGACTAAAATACCGTGAAGTGGCCGAGCTGCTTAATCTTTCGATCAAAACCATCGAGGCACAAATGGCCATTGCCCTGCGCCGGCTGGGTAAATGCATGCATTTGGAGATTAAACATGCGCCGGCGGAACAGATGAACAGGAGAACAGAAGAACAGACGAACAGATGAACAGAGGAATAATGAAGTCGGTCGCTCATTCATTACGTTTATCGAAAAATCCCTTATTCGTAGAGGTCACTTCGGATAGATAGGAAATTCGATCTTTCGGAGTCTTGTCCTGCTGACGAAGGAGGCAACTCGGAGAACAGATGAACAGAAGAACAGATGAACAGAGGAATAATGAAGTCGGTTGCACATTCATTACGTTTATCGAAAAATGCCTTATTCGTAGAGGTCACTTCGGATAGATAGGA
>DASVNY010000599.1:0-7717 GCA_036383615.1 Chitinophagaceae bacterium | reverse complement strand
GGTTTATTGTAGTTACCGATCTCGTTCATTGTTTCGGAGTCATATAATCTTCCGTTCACCATCGTGTAGCGGATGCTTTCTGAATTACGGATATTCTCCAATGGATTTTTATCGAGGATGATAAGGTCGGCCAGCTTACCCACTTCCAGTGAACCGATCCAATCATCCAATCCTAATGATTGCGCGGGATTGATCGTTGCTGTTTTCAATGCATCATGATTGCTCATGCCACCCTGCTGTATCATCCATAACTCCCAATGAGCGCCGATGCCCTGTATCTGTCCATGCGCACCCATATTTATTTTTACGCCGGCATCATTCAGCTTCTTCAATGTCTTTGACACCTGTATATGCCCGTTCACATATTCTTCTTCGGGCAACATGGTGCGGTGACGGCTTCTTGTATCGATGATATTTCTTGGTGTAAAGCGAAGCAGTCTTTCTTTTTCCCACACATTGGTATGCTGGTACCAATAATATTCGCCACTCACAGCACCATACGCAACGATCAGCGTTGGTGTGTAAGCTGTGCCTGCATTTTTCCAGAGCTGAACGATATCATCATACATAGTAGCAACCGGCATATTGTGCTCAATGGTAGTGTGCCCGTCGAGTATCATGCTGGTGTTATGATAAAAGAAAGATCCTCCTTCAGGCACCACTTCGATACCGAGTTCTCTTGCCGCGTTGATTATCATCTGCCGTTGTTCTCTTCTTGGCTGGTTATAACTTTTTACAGAAAAAGCGCCGAAGGCTTTTGTCCTGCGAATAGCGCTTTTAGCATCTTCAAGTGAATTGATAACCGCTTTAAAATTTCCATCGGCTCCATATAAAATTGTTCCGGTAGAAAAAACTCTTGGTCCCGGAATCATTCCTGCTTTCTGCAACTCACTCTGTGCAAAAACCCACTCTGTATTCGCAGAAGGATCATGCATGGTTGTAACACCATAAGCGAGGTTAGCATAATAGGGCCAGAACTGCTGCGGTGCTAAACCCGTATTGAAATGATTACCGTGCGCATGTGCATCGATCATGCCGGGCATGATGGTCTTACCGCTGCAATTGATCACTTTAGCTCCGGAAGGAATGCTCACATTTCTTCCCACCGCTTTTATTTTGTTTCCTTCCACCAGTACAGTTCCCCTATCGATCACTTCATTGCCTTTCATGGTAATGATCCTTGCATTGGTGAAAGCGATCAGGCCCTGTGGCTTATCCATTGTTATTGATAATCCAAGATCAACTCCTTTCTCCGGCATTTTAAATAACGAGTCGGCTTTGCCAGCAACAAACTCAAAACGATCTTCTACATTTATTGTATAGTACTGGCTGCCGAGTGTGTAATGCAATTGCTTACTGTTGCCACTCCAGTGCAAATTAAATCCTGCATCCTTTGCTACTTGTTTAACAGGAAAATCAGTGGTGCCACTTCCAAGGTCAACTGTCTTACCTGTTTGAGGAAATGCTGCGATATAGGCTTTATGTAAGTCAATAAAAGCGATCCATTTTTCATCGGGTGATACCGTGAACTGGCTGCCGTATGTGCTTTTCAAATGTGTGCGGTCATCGCTGCCATCCAATTTACAACTTGCAAAGTTCACATTCATGCCACCACCTACCTGGTAATAAATGCGATCGCCTTTGGCATTGAACTCAGGACCAAACCCTTTATTGGTTACAAAAGTTGATGCACCGCCATTTGAAGAGATGGTATAAACACCCGGTTTAGATGTATAACCCGGCCCCATTACATTGCTTCCTCCTTCTTTCAGAAAAACAATTTGTTTTCCATCAGGAGAAAATGCCGGCGTACGGTAGATCGCTTTTTCATTGCTGATCTTTGCGGCTGAACCACCCTGCAAATTCACTTTATATAAAGCGCCTGCCTCTTTATCATTCCAGGTAACATACACCAGGGTTTTGCCATCGGGAGCAAAAGAAGGCTCAAATTCAAAATCACTTGCGTTAGTAATTCGTTGCGCCGTTCCATTGGGCAATTCTCTTTTCCAGATATGCCCCACCGCATTAAACACCAGCCATTTTCCATCGGGTGAAGTGACTGCATGACGAATAACATTAACAGTGAAATTATCCGGGTTCAGTTGTTGTTTAAAGCGAACCGCATCATACACTCTTTGTTTTACATTGCAGGTAAATGGAACATCGCTTGATTTATTGAAACCACTCACATCAACTTTATTGATCTTTCCATTAGCATAAATAAAAACGCTCTTATCATCCGGGCTCCAAGCAAAACCGGTATAGATACCAAAGATGGTCCATGCTTCCTGCTGATCTTTTGATAACAGGTCATACACGGGCCACTCTTCACCTGTTTCCAAATTGCGCATGTATAAAACAGTTTTTGTCCTGACCCTTTTTACAAAAGCCATCGTTTTGCCATCATGCGATAATTGCGGGCGAACTGCACCACCGGCACCCCCGGTTACTGTTTCACTTGTTCCTTTATCACGATCAAAACGTTTGATGACGAATATCTGGTTGTTTGGGTCTTTATTATATTGAAAAGCACCACCCGGATACATGTCCTCACTGTAATAAATATATTGCCCATCGGGTGAAAAGCATGGTTCGTTCAGATCCTGCTGATCATTCTTCCTCGGTGTCAATTGTAATCCTGTTCCTCCACTCACATGATACATCCATAATTCGCCGGCCCCGGCTGAACGTTGAGAGGTGAAATGTTTTCTTGCTACGATATAATCACCATCTGGGCTCCACACGCTATTATTGAGCAATCGAAAATTTTCCTTCGTCACCTGTTTAGCATTGCTTCCATCCCGGTTCATCACCCAGGCATTATCGCCACCACCGGCATCAGAAGTAAATAATATTTTTTTACCATCGGGACTGAACCGTGGTTGCACTTCAAAAGCAAGACCACCTCTTAATAGTTTTGCTTCTCCCCCGGTGACCGGTATCGAATAAATATCACCTAAGAGATCAAAAACGATCTCAGCGCCATCAGGTGAAATGTCAACATTCATCCAGGTACCTTCTTTTACTGTAAAGGAAACTTCCTTATAAGGCCCTTGTGGATTGTTCACATCCCATTTTGGTTTTTCCTGGGCCATGGCGGACAAGCCTATCAATAATGAAAGGCCTAGCAGTCGAGTAATAGACATAGTCGCGGTGTTTTGAGTGATGAAGATAAAACATTACAATTCAACAACTGTTTTCATCCAAAAACAGCAATAAGCATTTTTCCGGCCTCGAACACAATAAAATTTATACCATAAAAACCCTTATTGACAATGAAAATGAACTGATGCGGGCATTAGGACCTTAGATGTCTTATTATTTTAGATAGAACCAATTCCTGAAAAACCGATCATATGAAATCCACCATCCTTGAAAAAAGCACGCATTCATTTGCGTTTTTCTGCCACTTATTTCTTTTCACTTGCTTTTTGATCTTACCTGGCATCACAAAATCGCAATGCATCGCTACTACTACACGGAACCCGACAACAACATCAAATGATAATGGCGTAGGGACAATAACATTTACAAGCACAGCAAATGTTAACTCTTCTGATGATTCCTATGCCTCTGCCAATGCCTTAGCCATTTTGTTCAGCGGGAGCAGTAATTACCTGAAAGCAACGGGCTTTGGTTTCACTGTGCCTGATTACGGAATAATTTGTGGCGTTATTGTAACAATAGAAAGAAGAGACGGAAACGTTTTAACATTAGGCACAGGCATAAAAGATAATGAAGTAAAACTTGTAATAGGAAATTCCGTTACAGGTGATAACCTGGCAAAATCACCGAATTGGGGAAATTCCGAATCTACGATCAATTATGGCAGCTCAACGGAATTATGGGGAACTACTTTAACTCCAGCCATTGTCAATTCAGGCAATTTCGGAGTAGCCATTTCTGCCCGCTATAATGGCCTGGCTACACTGCTTCCCTCTGCACAGGTTGATAATATCAGGATGACGATCTATTACAATCCCATCCTGCCTACGCATATCTTATCATTTACTTCTTTATTAAAAAACAATACTGTTCATTTTAACTGGACAACTGCTGATGAAGAAGACGGAGAAACAATAACCCTTCAACGAACCATTACCGGCCAATCAGACTGGACCGATATCAGCCGGTTTGAAATGCATACCGGCAACAGTGTAAAAAGCTATTCTTACAACGACCCGCTTACTGATAATGGAAACTATTCATACCGTTTGCAAATAACCAATATCAACGGTATGCATACCTATTCAGAAACAAAACATGTGCATTTTACAAAAGAAAAAGAGTTGGTCGTTTATCCCAACCCCGCTACTGGCTTTATCATCATAGAAAATATAGAAGATCCCCGGGCCGTTTCTATCGGCAGCCTTACGATGCGGGCGATCAAAGTTCCTATTGATCTAATAGGTAACAACACTGCCAGGGGAGATATCCGGTCGCTGCCCGCCGGTATCTATTTTATAAATACCGGGAACCGGCAGATCCGCTTTATAAAACAATAGCTTAAGGAATTTTCACAATCCCTTAGTAAGTAATCCGAATAGTTTCGGCATCTAATTGGCAATAGCATACAGTATGGACAAAAATCTACACATTTCCGCGAGTATTGATGAGCCTGACCTTTTGCAAAATCTTGTTGAAAGATTGGCTTATCGCCGTTATGACCTTGGCTATGTCAATGAAAAAATGCCAGAGGGTTTGAAGGCGCTTGAAACATCCTCTACGGAGACCTATGTCAGCGGAACAATCGCTTTTGATTTTAATGAAACAGCAAATAAAACTGAACATATCAATATGCCGTTTATTACTTGTTTCCTGTTCACCTGTATAAAGGGTAAGACCGAACCTTACCAGCTGATATGGAGCAGTTCACTTTCGTAATAGCCCGTTTTTGATCCGTCCCTGTATTTTCACCGCCCCTTTTACCCAGCTCACCGAGTTTTAAGCCCATATAGCACATGGGCTCTTGCCTATTGACAACTACAGCCATAGATTTGATAAAAATTCAAAAACATGACTGAGTTTGAAAACAGGAAAGACGAGAGAAGACCACCCGAAGCGTACAGGAGCGACCGTAGCAGTCATATCTGGACAGGTGTTTTTATCCTTCTCATTGGCGTAGTTGCCTTATTAAGAAACACGATGACCGATTTCCCCGATTGGTTATTTAGCTGGCAAACCCTTTTAATTGCCCTGGGTCTTTTTATTGGGCTAAGGCATAAGTTCAAAGGAGTGGCCTGGTTCATATTGATCATCGTAGGTGGGGTGTTCCTAATGAACGAGATCTATCCCGAGCTTACCTTCCGTCGTTATATGTGGCCCATGGCCCTGATAGCAGTTGGCCTCTTTTTTATTCTTCGACCCCGTGGCCGGTTCCGTTCTCATTGGCATGAATCAAGAGGTAAAGGAGAATATAGGGTTAGTGGCGGATTCAATATGGATGATTGTGGCCAGAACCAGGTAACTGAAGATGATTTCGTGGATGCCACTTCCATCTTTGGTGGCACCAAAAAGAATATCCTTTCCAAAAATTTTAAAGGCGGTGATATTGTAAATGTATTTGGTGGAACCGAACTAAATCTTTCACAAGCCGATGTAAATGGCACTGCAGTTCTTGAACTGACAACCATTTTTGGAGGCACCAAATTGATCGTTCCTTCCAACTGGTCGGTAAAACCAGAAGCTGTCACCATTTTTGGCGGCATTGAAGACAAAAGACAAATGCCATCTTCATCAGATGCCCCTGAAAAAACATTAGTGTTAAAAGGAACCGTGATTTTTGGTGGTATTGATATCAAAAGTTTTTAAACAAGTGTGCCACGGCTTTCCTTTCATTCCTGCAACACATAATCGCAGCCGTGGCACACATACAATAACATGTGGTAACACAAAACCATAACCTCATGAACTGGTATCTCGCAAAGATCGTTTATCGCATTGTTTGTGGCGAAGGCAAACACCTCGCGCAATTTGATGAGCAATTAAGATTGATCGCTGCTGTCAATAAAGAAGAAGCATTTCTCAAGGCGCAATCGATTGGCAGGAAAGAAGAGGAAGCATTCTTCAACAGCAAGGAGCAACTGGTGAAATGGGAGTTTATCAATGTAAGCGAACTTTACCTGCTTAGTGAATTGATAGATGGTGCTGAGTTGTATTCACGGATTGAAGAAAAGGAAAATGCTGATGCCTACGTTTATACTGTGAACCAGAAAGCAGAAAATTTATTCTTTACGCATACCACTCAATTATTAAAGTTAGCCTGATAAATTATGGCGTCATCACCTCTTTCTGTCAGGCGGTTTCTTGTCATCTTTAGCGTATTCTGGCTGGTGATGATCGGTGATCATATCCTCGTGCTCTATTGGTTCGGTTTGCCTTGGGATGCCGCGATCATTGACAGCGCCATCAGCAACTCTATCCTATTCCTCGCCTGCTTTCTTGTGATGAACACCCTTCGCTATTATTTACCAAGAGGCGAGCAATATGTCAATATATTTTCGCTTTGTCTCTTATTGACCGTTATCTGGATCATCCTCATAAAATGGTTGCTCCGGGTTTCTTTATCACATCATGATGGTTACACGGATATGTTGTATCATTCCCTGCCGATCCGGTTCAGTATTGGCTTCCTTTTATTAGGATGTATCACTATGATCAGCATACTCTGGTATAACCAGCAGGAGCAAAAAGAAAATGAAACGAGAAAAGTTGATGCGGAAAAACTGGCCAAAGAAGCCGAGCTGTTTAAATTAAGACAGCAATTACAACCACATTTTCTTTTCAATAGCCTGAATTCGATAAATGCCCTGATCGGTTCAAGACCAGAGGAAGCAAGAAAAATGGTGCAGCAACTCTCCGACTTTTTGAGGGGCACCATTAAAAAAGAAGAAACGCAGTGGGTAACACTACAGGAAGAGCTCCAATACCTTCAATTATATCTCGATATAGAAAAAGTGAGATTTGGCAACAGGCTGGCAACACTGGTAGAAAGCGATGAAGAGAGCAAGCAATTAAGGCTACCGGCTTTATTGCTACAGCCCATAGTTGAAAATGCCATCAAGTTTGGCTTATACGATACGACCGGTGAAACTGTTATACGTTTGCACACGGAGAAAAAAGATTCCGAGCTGGTCATTAAAGTGATGAACCCCTTTGATCCTGAAACCTCATCACCGAAACAGGGAACAGGTTTTGGATTGAAGTCCGTACAACGAAGATTGTATTTGTTATTTGCAAGAACAGACCTTTTATCAACAGAAGCAAAAGATAAAATATTTACCACTGTGGTCAAGATACCACAGGCATAAAACGACGACCATGAACAAAGTGATCATTATTGACGACGAACCACTGGCAAGAAGTGTAGTAAAAGAATACCTACAAAAACACCCGGAGCTTGAACTGGCGGCAGAATGTAATGACGGGTTTGAAGGTGTAAAGGCCATTCAGCAACACCAGCCCGATCTTGTTTTTCTCGATATTCAAATGCCAAAGATCAATGGTTTTGAAATGCTGGAATTAATTGAGCAACCGCCTGCCGTGATATTTGCTACCGCTTTTGATGAATTTGCGATCAAGGCTTTTGAAGCTCATGCCGTGGATTACCTGTTAAAACCTTTTAACCAGGAACGTTTTGACAAAGCGATCAGCAAGTGGACAGAAAAGAAAACAGGTTCAACTGAAAAGGCGACACAGGATCTGTTGGAAACGGCTT
>DASVNY010000598.1:0-2004 GCA_036383615.1 Chitinophagaceae bacterium | reverse complement strand
AAAAATTTTTTTGCAAAGGGCTCAATGCCTATTTTTGCAACCCCTTAGTTCTTTGCAACCCGGGTGTAAGAATCCGGTTGATTATAAGCGGAAGTAGCTCATTTGGTAGAGCACGATCCGCCAACCGGCGGATCGGGGTGGCCGCCGAAACCAGTTCTTTTATATTTGGATAAATAGTATCCAGTAAATAATGCGGAAGTAGCTCATTTGGTAGAGCACGACCTTGCCAAGGTCGGGGTGGCCGGTTCGAGCCCGGTCTTCCGCTCCAAATGATCCTCTTGCCACCAGGCGGAGGATTTTTTTTGAACAGAAGAACAGAGTAACGGATGAACAATGAAGGTTGGGACTTTCGACATTCTTAATTCCTTGTTCATCTGTTGGATATTCTTCCCGCCCTGGTGGTGGAATTGGTAGAAACGTCCCGATTAATATCGGGATGACCAGCAATGGCCTGAATAATTGAAATATTAGTTCTTATATAAATTATTTGCCCTGGTGGTGGAATTGGTAGACACGCAGGACTTAAAATCCTGTGGCCAGCAATGGCCGTATCGGTTCAACTCCGATCCGGGGCACAATTAAAGCGACAACTGTCGCTTTTGTTGTTTATGCACCTTGCCTATATACTTTATTCTGAAAAATGCGATCGATATTACATTGGCTATTGTAGTGATATGGCCGCTCGTTTAGAACGTCATAACTCAGGGAGAGTGACTGCTACCAGAAACTGCAAACCTTACATCGTAAAAGCAACGAAAGCATTTCCAACGGAAATTGAGGCAAGGAAAGAAGAGCTCCGACTAAAGGCCAAAAAAAGCAGGAAGTATCTTGAATGGCTTATAGCAGGGAATTGGTAGGCACGTCCCGATTAATATCGGGATGGCCAGCAATGGCCGTATCGGTTCAACTCCGATCCGGGGCACACATTAAAGCGACGAAAGTCGCTTTTCTTGTTTATATACCCTGGAATGTATTTTAGTTACTGAAGCTTTTTTACTGCGCAAAACTATACGTATAGTCAATCCTGCCGGTAAGCTCTTTTTCTTTATTGAACAAAGCTTCTTTTGATTTCAGGCCTTTGTCATTATAGATATAGCGCCAGATAAGATAACCGAGGTTGATGCTTGATGTAGTGGTGATCTTTTGTGTTACCCGGTCCTTATCATCATATTCAAACAACAGGTCCGGCATCAGTTTTTTGAGTTTTTGATTATACCTGACAATGTCTGAAAGCCTGTCTTTATCATCGTAATAATAATAGAGATAGCCGGTCTCAACCTTTCCTCTGAAAGTTCTTTCTTCACCGGGGTTGCCGTCTTCATCGGCAACAAACCGTATTTCCAAACTATCGGCAATATTCCCATTAGTGGAGCTGTTGATGATGCGCCACATCTTTTCCGGTTTATTATTGGCGTTGTATAACCATTGATGAACTTCTACCTGGTTAAAGTCATTGGCAGAGTCTCTTACGGTGTTTTTAACCATCGTGATCCTGCCGGCAGCATCATATTCATAAGTGGTGCTGCTTTCAATGCTATTGGATGAATCAGTCATGCTGATCACCCTGCCCTTATCATCAAATCTTGAATAGATCACTGATTTATTCAGGTTGACAATAGAAGTTGATTTTAAAGCCTTGCCATTTTCCTTTATCTCGTGAAATTCTGAAAAGTCAGTGGCCTTTACGCCGCGTTGATCGGTTCCACTGGCGGAAACAGTTCTTACCTTATTATCGAGGTATGTCTTCATCTGCCGGTTCGTTTCCTGGGTGCCGATGATATCATTATAATAATATTGCGCCCGGAGCGAAAAGGAAGCTAAAAGAGTAAAGGCTAATAGAATGTTTTTCATGCGATGTGATATTGCTTTATCTGCCAAAAATACCTGATTTGTGCAGTAACGTAAAACAAAGGGGTTCTTGTATCTTTTTGTACTTATTTTTAAGCAAAATTCTCCTGTGTCCCATATTCCCGAACGAAAAGAGAAAGATTGTTTGAATTGCGG
>DASVNY010000597.1:0-5388 GCA_036383615.1 Chitinophagaceae bacterium | reverse complement strand
CAAACCAAGGTTCACTTCGGGCTGACCAAATTTTGCATTATCTGAAGCAATGCGGAAATGACAGGCCATTGCCAATTCACAACCTCCTCCTAATGCAAATCCATTAACAGCTGCAATGATCGGCTTACTTGCATTTTCGATCTTAAAAAAAATATCCTGTCCTCTTTTAGCAAGCGCCATCGCCTGTTCTTTATTTAACCCACCGAATTCCGAGATATCGGCGCCGGCAACAAATGCTTTGGGCCCTGCACCCGTGATGATCGCTGATCGGATATCCAAATTATTCTCTATTTCATCAATAGCGTTATTGAGATCAGTAAACACATCCTTATTCAATGCATTGAGTTTATCGGGACGGTTGATGGTAATAGTGAAGATGCCATTCTCGAGTGAGGTGAGCAGGGTCTGGTACATTGGAATATTTTCGCCAAAAGTAGGGAATACCAAAGTAGGACTATAATATGCCTAAGGCAAGGTTATTCATTTTGTGTCCATTTTGGTATAAATACAAAGTAGGACTATAACATGCCTAAGGCAAGGCTATTCATTTTGTGTCCACTTTGGTATAAATACAAAGTAGGACTATAAAATGCCTAGAGCAAGGTTATTCATTTTGTGTCCCCTTTGGTATAAGTCCAAGTGGATGGTATTATGCTTAAACCAGATAGCTATCGGGTTTAAGGTTTAGGCAGTATTTGACCCAGTGCTGGGCCCTCCCACGGCCAGCGCCCTCCCCCACCACCACCTGCCATTTCTTCTCCAGCAAATGCTCTCCTTATCAGCAACACCTGCCGACTTCACTCAATAGTTATCATAGGGGATTAATTAATCGTCATAAATATAGTATCTCATCGCAGGCAAAACCAAGAGAAAAACACCAAAGAATTATCGTTTTTTCCTGCCATTACAACTGTTACATCACCCTAAAATCATGTGTATTCATTTTTATATAAAAGAAAAGCTGCACCATATGATGCAGCCTGATTGAACCGTCCCCTTTTCAATTATGTTGGATCAGATTATTACAGCGAGTAAAGTGATGGCTACTGCGAGAATGACCACCATTAATACGTCAATAACTCTTTCCTTCCTGATATTAATTTTCCCTCTTGCTCTCATGCTACTATTTTTTGAATGTCCTTAAATATTTAACCTGCTGCAAAATACCGTGAAGCGGGCCCCGGAAATTGGCTCGTTTAGCAGAAGGGTGGTTTTGTTTAGTTAATGGCAGGCTTTCATGCGGCGTTTAAATATAGCTATCTCCATTTTCCCGGAAGATAGCCAGCAACGACCATTGAGTAGGATGAAAGGATATCTGCCTGCGGTGCTGCATAGCTTAGCCTTGTTAAAACAAAAACTGATTTTATGAAAAGTATTATTTCTATCGCGGCTATCAGCAGGATCGTACTTGTTGCCGC
The DNA here is from genome assembly GCA_036383615.1 of Chitinophagaceae bacterium. Classification (GTDB taxonomy): domain Bacteria; phylum Bacteroidota; class Bacteroidia; order Chitinophagales; family Chitinophagaceae; genus CADEDV01. The sequence continues at coordinate 3,970 of DASVNY010000597.1, read as the reverse complement.
CCTTATTTTTTTAACTATAGTGATAAACGCACAGAATATTGCTATAAACACAAACGGTGCAAATGCCGATAACAGCGCTATGCTTGATGTGTCCAGCACGTCAAAAGGTTTTTTGGCACCGAGAATGACCACTGTTCAGCGTACAGGTATTTCAACACCGGCAAATGGATTGCTTGTATTTGATACGGACACAAAAACCTATTGGTATTTTTCAATCACCTGGAAAGAGATCACCAATGGCGGTGGAGCATCATTCACTCTTCCCTATATTGGATCCAATGCTGATCCCAACAAAGTATTTTCGATAACTAATACAGGTTTTTCCAGCAGCCGGGTAGCGATTCATGGCAAAGGTTCAAATGTTTTTACAGGCCTGATAGCGGGTAACCCAATCGGGGTATGGGGAGAAGAGGACCAGGGATTTGGTGTGTCTGGTACAAGTATCGGGAGCCGTGGCGTATATGGCTATTCCCAAAACAATATCGGCGTATATGGCAAATCAGGAGGAACATCAGGAGCCGCCGGTGCCGGGGGTTATTTTGAAAACTCAAATTCCGGAGCTGGCCTTTATGCAACAAGTAATTTAGGTCTTGCTGCGAAATTTGAAATACAGAATCCTGCTAATAATTACCCGGTAGTTGTTATAGCTACAAAAGGATCTAATGCAGGAGTTCATATAACTTCTGACTCTGCGGATTTCCCCGGCCAAAATTTAATTAATGGATTACAACGTGGAACAGGCGGAGGTCTGAGTATATCATTAACGAATGAGAATACTGTTGGTAATGGGGCTGAACTATACAACTACGGATCAGGTGATGGTGTGCGTGCATTTTCAAAAAAAGGATATGCCGGGTTCTTTTATACAAATAATGCCAGCAACAATAACCCCGCTCTATATGCGTCCACTTCCGGAAGCGGGTCTTCCGCATCTTTTGCGATCATCAATAATAGTAACAGCAGTCCGGCATTGGCAGTTAGCACAAGTGGTACCGGCGCCGCACTGAGTGCGAATGTGAGCAACCCAAACCCCGTCAATAGTATTGCGTCATTCAAAAGAAATGGATTCAATGTGGCCCGCATCGATGGAACAGGCAAAGGTTTTTTTAATGGCGGCACACAAAACAGCGGAGCTGATCTTGCTGAAGCATTTGATGTTACGGGAAACAGAAAAGACTATGAGGCCGGTGATGTGCTGATCATCGCTGTTGATAAAGACAGGGCCGTAGAAAAATCTTCTGCTCCTTATTCAACATTGGTGGCCGGAGTCTATGCTACAAAGCCAGGTGTATTGTTAACAGAGGAAGATATAGAAACAAATATTGCTGATAAAGTGCCAATGGGTGTGGTTGGAGTTATCCCAACAAAAGTTTGTCTCGAAGGTGGAGAAATAAAAAGGGGGGACCTGCTTGTTACTTCATCAATTCCAGGTGTGGCAATGAAAGCTGATATAGAAAAAATAAAACCCGGCCAGGTGATTGGTAAAGCATTGGCAAATTTTAATTCTTCAACAATAGGGAAAATAAAAGTGCTCGTGAATGTAAAATAAGCAGCTACTATAAAATCAATTATCAATATTTAAACCTTATCAAATGCAAAAGAGACTTTATATCCTTTCTGTAATAATTATTATGGTTACTGTCGTTTCCTGTCGCAAGGATGATACAGGAATGAAAGAACCGGTCCGGCACTCAACAGAGCTGACTGCATCCGGGTCTTCGCAGGCAAACAGGAATGTGGTGGATCCCCTCACGGTTGGTCTCGAAGCCTGGTATAAATTCGACAATAACCTGAAAGATGCAGCGGGCAAATCACCAGAAGGAATTCCAACAACAAGAGGAGTATCTTATTCGATGGATAGAAAAGGTAATAGCAAAAGCGCCATTTATTTTGACAACAAGTATGGGGTTAAGCTGCCAAAGATCAAGCAACAAACGAATACTTCATTGTCCGTATGGGTAAAGTATGCTGACCAGGATGGCATTAACACTATTATCCGGCCATCTCTGTATGGGCCATTTCTTATTTCGGATAAAACCGGTGGAGGGTGGGGTTTTCCTGTCGAGTATCATTGCTATGGAGGAGTAAGATTGAATGGAGATGTTAGCTCGTATGTAGATGTGGTCTTTTCCTATTCTTATGTCTGGCATCACTTTGTAGTAACGTATGATGGTACTATTATGAAATTCTATGGCAATGGCAACCTCGTTGCATCGAAATCCTATGCCGGCACCATTAACCAGGCCCTTGCTGAATATTTTTTAGGATATGATCCCGGCGATAATTCAGCGCTGTGGAATGGTTGGATGGATGAACTTCGCTTTTATAGCCGAACACTATCTCCTACAGATGTTCAGAAACTATATAACCAGTAAGTTCTAAGAATACTTCAAGCCGCTTGCCGGGGCAGGCGGCTTTACCGTTCCCTCGCTGGCAGCTACCGCAGAATAGGATGGCTCCCGTTTCATTCTGCTTCTTCGGCAAATGGGCTAACTTTAAAAGACTATGCAATTCCGCAAGGAAATTGGAAGGGGAATACTGCCACTGCTATTGATCAAACTGCTGTTGGTTCCTGCTGTTTCTGCCCAGCAGCCGAGGAATATTCATTTCTATCATCTCACTACTGTCCAGGGACTTTCTGATAATTATGTACGTGATATGTGCCTGGATAAAACAGGTAACCTGTGGATCGGAACACAAGACGGGCTCAATATGTTCAATGGCAAAACGGTTTCCTGGTTCTTAAAAGAAAAACATCCGCAACTTGAAACGGATTATATCCGCAAACTTTTTTGTGATGAACAAGATAGGGTCTGGGTGTTTGGCCGCGGTGGCTATCCTCTTATGATAGATGAAAACCGGCGCTTTCACAGGATAAGTCTCTATCATAAGAATAAACTCACTACTTGCCGCTGGCTGCTTGATAATAAAGATCATGGAGGCATTTTGTTTACCAGTGAAGGTTTTTTTGTGTTGGACCAAAACAAAGAAATACTAAACCAGGATTCCCTGACCAATGATCATTTCAAACAACTGAAAATCGCGGGCATGGATACTCTCTTTGCAAGAAGCTTTTCACAAATAGAACGGTTTGATGATAACAGGTATATCCTGAGCATTGAAGATGGCTTTTTTGTGATCGATTTTAAAAAACAGCAGGTCAGTAAAAAATATCCCTTCCCGAATCGCTACATCCTCGATAAATGGAAACCGGAAGAATTATTATTGTATGACAAGAACGAATTTGAACTTCATTCTGTCAACCTGCAAACAAAAGAGATAAGCTGGCCACTGCGGGGCATAACGGATCAGCATGGCAAACCGCTTACAGCAAGGATCATCAATGCAAGGATGATAGATGAAGAATCACTCCTGCTCTCTACTTACATCGATGGACTTTACCTTTTTAATTGTAAAACAAAAATATTAACGAGCTACCGGCATATTGCAGCCGATCCCACCACATTTATTAATGATCATCCAAAAACGATCCAGGTCAGCAAAGATGGCTGGGTGTTTATAGCGGCCGCGCCTAATGGGCTTAGCTATTTTAAAAATAATGCAGTGGTGAACAGCAAGGAAGTATTTATTGATCAATTGGGCAACAGTTATAATGGTTACGTGAGTTGTATCGCTACATTGGATAATAACACTCTCTATGTCGGAGCAGGCACTAACCTGATAAAATGGAACCGCCGCACCAATCATACCGATTTTCTTGACTATGCGACTGTAGATGGAAAGAAACTAATGCATAGTGAAAACGTAGCGCATATAGAGATCGACCCCATGAACAGGCTATGGATTGTGACATTGGAGCACGGAATATTTGTTTTGGATAAAAATGATAAGGCGATCAAACGAATTTGGTATGATAACAAAAATCCTGGAAGTATTCCTGCAAAACGTATTTATGATATAAAGAAGGCTCCTGATGATTATATATGGGTTCCTACGGATAGCGGTATCT
>DASVNY010000596.1:0-2655 GCA_036383615.1 Chitinophagaceae bacterium | reverse complement strand
TGTTCCGAAATATGCTACTCACCTGGTGTATATGACCAGCGCCAACAATCCGAAAGAGATAGAACATAAGATCATTTATTCGATCCTCAATAAAAAACCCAAGCGTTCCGATATCTACTGGTTTGTACATATCGATACATTGGATGAACCATATACCTGCGAATATAAAGTGGAGCATATCATTCCAAATGATATTATCCGCGTTGATTTCAGGCTTGGTTTCCGCATGGAGCCAAGGATCAATCTCATGTTCCGTAAGGTAGTGGAGGATCTTGTTGCCAATAAAGAAGTAAATATCATCAGCCGTTACGAAAGCCTCGCTAATAGCAATATGGTTGGCGATTTCCAGTTCATGGTAATGGAAAAATACCTGAGCCAGGATAATGAACTCCCTTTTATGGAAAGGGTGATCATGAAACTGCATTTCTGGTTAAAAGAGCATAGCCTCTCTGAAGAAAAAGGTTTTGGTCTTGACCTTGCCAATGTTACGGTTGAAAAATTCCCGCTTATTGTAGCTCCCGTTACCAACCTTAGGTTGAAGCGTGTTGAAGACTAAATTATTAATTACTAATTATTGATTATTATTCCTCCGCTCGGCGGATAATAATTAGTAACAAATAATCAATAATATTGTAGCGTACAGCAAACCAAAACTATTTTGCCTTCTTTCATCTGGTATATAATCATTGGCATTGCAGGGCTTTCTATCATCGCTTATTTTATACAGGAGAAACTTATTTTCAAACCTGAAAAGCTCAAGCAGGATTTTCAGTTCAAATACGATATTCCTTTTAAAGAATATTTTTTTGATATAGAACCCGGTGTTCGTATCAATGGCCTGCACTTTAACCGGGAAAAGCCCAAAGGGTTGATACTTTATTTTCATGGCAACACAAGAAGCATCAAAGGATGGGCTAAATATGCCCGGGATTTTTATCGCTATGATTACGATGTAGTGCTGGTTGACTATCGTGGTTTTGGCAAAAGCACCGGCAAACGAAGTGAGAAAGAAATGCTCAATGATATGCAGTTTGTCTATGATAAGCTGGCTAAAGAATACACCGAACATCATATGATCGTGTACGGTCGCAGTATGGGTAGTGGATTTGCCAGTAAACTGGCGGCTGACAATAAACCCCGGTATCTTATCCTTGATGCGCCCTACTATAATTTTATTAAAGTGGTGGAAAGATTTCTTCCGATCCTGCCCGTACGATTTGTTTTGCGTTTTCATTTGAGAACGGATAAATGGATCCGGAAAGTGAATTGCCACACCTATATTCTGCATGGCACAAGGGATTGGCTGATCCCGATCCGGCATAGCGAGAAATTGCAAAAGCTAAATTCTTCTAAAATAACGCTGATCCGCATTGAAGGTGGCGGCCACAATAATCTTCCTTCTTTTGATGAGTATCACAATTTTATTAGGGATATTCTCAAATACTGAATGGCCTGAGGAAAAGATCATCTTTTACTGAGTGTTTACACAAGTATATTACCAACGGGGTTTCTAAATTTATCTTATCACAAAACTTGTGTTATGATAAAAAGTAAGAAGATTACGGTGCAGCAGGTGGATATTATTCTTTATGAAGATAATAAACAGGATTATATATCGCTGACGGATATAGCAAGGTACAAAAATCCCTCTGAGCCCAAGGATGTGGTTAAAAACTGGATGCGCTCTCGTACCACTATTGAATTTCTTGGATTATGGGAACAATTGAACAATCCCGATTTTAAAGGGGTCGAATTCGACTTCTTTCTTTACGAAGCTGGAGATAATTCTTTTACGCTTTCTCCTTCAAAATGGATTGAGGGAACCAATGCTATAGGCATTGTATCCAGGCAAGGAAAAAATGGAGGCACTTTTGCCCATAAAGATGTTGCCTTCGAATTTGCTTCCTGGATTTCAGGAAGTTTCAAATTGTATCTGATAAAAGAATTCCAACGCCTGAAAGACGACGAAAGCAGCCGCAACCAGATTGAATGGAATTTCCAGCGGACCCTGGCTAAGGTGAATTATCATATCCATACAGATGCCATAAAAGAAAACCTGGTACCAAAGGAACTAACAAAACAACAAGTAAGCATTGTCTATGCCAACGAAGCCGACCTCTTAAACGTGGCATTATTTGGCACCACAGCTAAGGAATGGCGGGATAAAAACCCTGGAACAAATGGAAATATTCGCGATGAAGCTACTATTGAACAACTTGTAGTATTGAGCAATATGGAAAGCATCAACGCCTTGTTGATACAACAGGGGATATCGCAAAGCCAAAGACTTATACAGCTCAACAAAGTGGCTATTACACAAATGAAGTCGCTAATTGAAAACAGAACTGTTAAGAAGCTAAAGTAGCTTTTTTGCAAGGTTGTTAAGATTTATCTAATAGACCTCTGCCTCAGTAACATAGTTGTCATTGGAGAGTCATACTGAAAACGGAGGTGTTTATGAACCTAAAACTCTACTCTTTTATTCTTATTGTTTTGAGCAGCCTGGTCCTGTCCTGCAAAACAGCAAGCAAGCTTTATGAAAAAGGTCGCTATGACGAGGCCGTTGAACTGGCCGCAAAGAAATTGCAAAAGGACCCAAACGATCCTAAACTGCTTGACGTCTTGCAAAAAGCTTATCGCTTTGCAGTTGACGAT
>DASVNY010000595.1:0-9396 GCA_036383615.1 Chitinophagaceae bacterium | reverse complement strand
GATGATCATTGAAAAGTTTATGAGGATAGTCGGGACGCATACCCCAAAATTAAAGAATACCAGCAAAGCAAAGTATAGAAAAGTCCAGTCCTACTTCAACCCTCCTCTGTTCCTCTGTTCTTCTGTTCTTCTGTTCCTCCGTTCCTCTGTCCATCTCCCTTATCTTTGCCGCCATGAAGATCGGAATCCTTGGTGGCGGACAACTGGGCCGTATGCTATTGCAGGCAGCCGCCAATTACCCTGTAGAAACTTTTGTATTAGAGAACGATGATGAATGCCCCGCCGCCCATCTCTGCCATCATTTTAGCAAAGGCGATATAAAGAACTTTGATGCGGTGTATAATTTTGGAAAAGGGCTTGACGCTATCACTATTGAGATCGAAAATGTGAATGTGGAGGCGCTGGAAAAACTAGAAAGCGAAGGCGTTAGGATCTTTCCCAAACCTGCCGTGCTGAGGACGATTAAAAACAAAATTCTTCAGAAACAATATTACAAGCAACACGAGATACCCAGTTCAGAATTCATCATCACGAATGATCATGCGGCTCTTGCTCAACAGGAACAATTTCTTCCTGCCGTTCACAAATTGGGCGAAGGTGGCTATGATGGTCGTGGTGTGCAATTGATCAAAACAAAAGATGATATCGCCAAAGGTTTTGATGCGCCTGCGGTGCTGGAGAAAATGGTGAATATTCATAAAGAGATCGCTCAAATGGTCGCTATTAATGAAAAAGGTGAAACAGCTTTATATCCTCCTGTTGAAATGTTATTTGATCCCGATCTTAACCTACTCGACTACCAGCTTTGCCCGGCCGAAATTGATTCAAAGGTATTGTGGAAAATAGAAGCTATTGCTTTATCGGTTGTCCGCAATTTTAAATCCCCGGGTATTTTTGCTGTTGAAATGTTCATTGATAAAAATGGTGATGTGCTGGTAAATGAAACAGCGCCCCGCGTACATAACAGCGGGCATCATACTATCGAGGCACATTACAGCTCCCAATTTGATATGCTTTGGCGGGTGATGCTTAATTACCCGTTGGGAAATACAGATGCGATCCTGCCTTCTATCATGGTCAATATTATCGGCGCAGATGGTTTTAGCGGCGATGTTAAATACGAAGGGTTGGAAGAAGTGCTGAAAATTGAAAATGCTTTTATTCATTTGTATGGTAAAAAGCAAACCAAGCCCGGCCGTAAAATGGGGCATGTGACCATTCTGAACAAAGAGAAGCGGGAACTGCTTTTTCAATCGAACAAAGTGAAACGAACATTGTTGCCCAAAACATAGTCCTCTTATCATTTGAGAAAACCACCTATAAAGCTGGTCAATTAAATTTTTGATGCCCAAAAGATTTGTCAGACTAAGGCGTCTAACTTTAATCCCGGACATTTATAAATACTATTTTTAGGTTTAAACCATAACAGCTCGGTCGTGAATAATTTCAAACTACTTCTTTCAGCCATTGGCTTTCTATTTTTTAATGGAATTCTAATCTCCTGCAGCGATAAAAAGAAAACTGCCGGAGCCACTACAGGTGCACAAGGTCAGCAAACAATCACTGCTGATGCATTAATCGTTTCAACAAGCCCTTTAAGTGCAGACATAGAAGTTCCCGGAACAGTATTGGCTAATGAAACAACGGAGATCCATCCCGAAGTTTCGGGACGGGTTGTTCAATTGAATGTTCGGGAGGGTTCTTTTGTCGGCAAAGGAGCTTTACTCGCTAAACTATACGATGGCGACCTGCAAGCGCAATTAAGAAAATTAGAAGTGCAGTTGAAAATTGCAGAACAAACGGAGAACAGGCAGTCCCAGCTTTTGAAGATACAGGGCATCAGCCAGCAGGATTATGATCTGAGTTTATTACAGGTAAATAATTTGAAAGCTGATATTTCCATTGTGAGTGAAGCGGTGCGTAAAACAGAAGTAAGAGCTCCGTTCAGCGGTAAGCTTGGATTAAAAAATATCAGCGAAGGCGCTTTTGTTACATCGGCTACTGTTATCACTACTATTGGCCAGGTGAGCCAGTTAAAGGTCCAGTTCAATGTTCCCGAAAAATATGGCTCTCAATTAAAAAATGGGCAACCTGTCACTTTCTCCATTGACGGCTCTCCAAAAACTTTTATTGCAAATATTATCGCTACCGAGGTTATGATGGACGAGAACACAAGAAGTCTTGCAATAAGAGCAATGGTGAAAAATGCTGATCCCTCATTGATACCAGGTGTTTTTGCCAAAGTAAAAATTGTGCTGGGTAAAGATGAAAAAGCGATCCTCATCCCAACGATCGTAGTGCAGCCGCAAGGAAGAAAAAAATTAGTCTATCTGTATAAAGATGGAAAATCCATGCCCGCAGATATTACCACCGGTGCGAGGGACAGTTCTCATGTGCAGGTGTTGACAGGGTTAAAGGTGTGTGACACGGTGATCACGACCTGTCTTTTATTCTTAAGACCCGGCGCTGATATTAAGTTGAAGAAAATAGTTCAATAAGTAGTAAGGTTTCAAGTCTAAGTTTTATCAAATGAATCTTTCAGAATTAAGTTTAAAACGACCGGTTCTTGCAATAGTTTGCTCCATTGTTATCATAATCTTTGGAAGTATTGGATATAAATACTTAGGCGTTCGTGAATATCCCGCCATTGACCCGGCCGTGGTGAATGTCCGTACTTCTTATGTGGGCGCCAACTCCGACATTATTGAGCAACAAATAACCGAGCCGCTTGAAAAAGCAGTGAATGGTGTGCCGGGTGTAAAAAATATCACCTCGAGCAGTTCAACGGGAACCAGCAACATAACAGTTGAATTTGATTTGGGTGTTGACCTCGAAAGAGCCGCCAATGATGTTAGAGATAAAGTATCACAGGCGCTTGGGCAATTGCCACAGGATATAGATGCTCCCCCTACTGTAAGCAAAGCTGATTCTGATTCGGATCCAATCGTATTCCTGCAGATACAAAGTCAAAGCAAGGGATTGCTTGAACTGACTGATTATGCAGAGAATGTTGTGCAGGAAAGATTACAAACCATTTCTGGTGTTAGCGGTGTGAACGTTTTTGGCAAACGTTACTCCATGCGCTTATGGATCGATCCCGCAAAACTCTCCGCCTACAAACTTACCATCAGTGATATCCGTGCTGCGATGGACAGGGAAAACGTCGAATTGCCAGGAGGAAAGATCCGTGGCAACACAACAGCACTTATTGTAAAAACCTATGGCAAACTGACAACTGAGACCGACTTTAATGATCTTATTCTACGGGAAGATAATAACGGGGTCGTTCGTTTCAGAGATGTCGGCATTGCAGAGCTTGGACCAGATAATGACGAATCAGTTTCAAGAAAAAATAATATTCCTTCTGTCAATATTGGCGTTGTAGCTCAACCAGGAAGTAACCAGATCGAAATTGCCGATGAGATCTATAAGAGAATTGGTGAGATCAAAAAGGATATGCCCGCGGATATTATTCTTGAAGTGGGTTATGATCGTACCACTTTCGTCCGTAATGCTGTAAAAGAAGTGGAAGAAACATTGATCATCGCTATCATTCTCGTGGTGGCGATCATCTTCCTTTTCTTCCGCGAATGGACATTGGCATTACGCCCGTTGATCGATATCCCTGTTTCATTGATTGGCGCTTTCTTTATTATGTACCTGATGGGCTTTTCCATCAATGTGCTCACACTCCTTGCTATCGTTCTCGCAACGGGTCTTGTGGTGGATGATGGGATAGTTGTAACAGAGAATATCTTCAAAAAGATGGAAGAAGGGATGAATAAGCATAAAGCAGCGATCGAAGGATCCAAAGAAATTTACTTCGCCGTTATTGCCACTTCTATCACATTGGCCATTGTGTTTCTGCCGATCATCTTCCTTGAAGGTTTTGTGGGACGCTTATTCCGTGAGTTCGGGATTGTATTGGCTGGCGCCGTATTGATATCTGCTTTTGTTTCGTTGTCGCTCACGCCTGTATTGAATATATACATGGCAAAAAAGAACCCGCATAAACGTTCCTGGTTTTATAGAAAGACCGAACCTTTCTTTACAGGCCTTGAAAATTTATACCGCTCCACCCTCCAGGGTTTCATGCGTGTTCGCTGGGTCATTCTGCCCATTATTGTTGTAAGCATATTTATCATTATCACGCTCTATAAACAAATCCCCAAAGAAACGGCCCCCATGGAGGATCGTAACCGTGTTCGTACAAGTATCACAGGGCCTGAAGGAGCTGACTTTGATTTTACCGACAAGGTGTCCTATGAGATCACACAGCAATTATTGGATTCAATTCCTGAAAAATATGTGGTGCTGACATTTGCCCCAGGCTTTGGTGGCGGTGGTGGAACTAACGTAGCAATGGTGAGCATGGGTTTAGTTGATGCATCGGAGCGAAAAAGATCGCAGGATGAGATAGCCCAGCAAATGAACCGGATGTTTCGCCGTTATAACAACCTGAGGGTTTTTGCTACGCAGGAGCAAACTATTTCAGTAGGGATCGGTGGTCGTGGTTCCAACCCCGTACAATTCGTTCTTCAAAACCTGAATTTTGATAAACTAAAAGAAAAAATACCGCTGTTCATGGAAGAGGTTCGCAAGAATCCCACTTTTATGAATTCGGATGTGAATTTAAAATTCAACCAGCCTGAATTACAGATCACCATTGATAGGCTAAAAGCCAATGAACTCGGCATATCTGTTGCCGATATTTCCAACACGTTGCAATTGGCTTTGAGCGGCCGGCGCTTTGGCTATTTTCTCATGAACGGAAAGCAATACCAGGTGATCGCGCAGGTTGATAGAAAGGACCGTGATGACCCCCTCGATCTCAAAGGATTTTTTGTAAGGAATAACCGTGGTGATCTCATACAATTAGACAACGTGGTGAAAATGGAAGAGCTCGCAAGTCCACCACAGATCTATCACTTCAACCGCTTTAAGAGTGCTACGATACAATCAGGCCTTGCCCCTGGCAAAACAATCGGCGATGGTATAGTTGAAATGGAAAAGATAGCAGATAAAGTATTGGATGAAACATTTGAAACTTCGCTTGCCGGCCCTTCAAGAGATTTTGCAGAAAGTTCTTCAAACACTTCTTTTGCACTCTTGCTGGCCTTAACCCTTATCTTTTTAGTATTGGCTGCACAGTTTGAAAGTTTTATTGACCCGCTTATTATCATGATCACTGTGCCGCTTGCCTTTGCCGGTGCCTTTTTAAGCATGTGGCTTTTTGGACAAACGAATAATATTTTTTCGCAGATCGGTATTATCATGTTGATCGGTCTTGTTACGAAAAATGGTATCCTGATCGTGGAATTTGCCAATCAAAAGCGTCGTCTTGGAGAGAAAAAGATTCCAGCTGCCATTGATGCCGCTGTTGCCCGTCTTCGACCTATCTTAATGACAACCCTCGCTACAACATTGGGTGCCTTACCCATTGCATTAGCATTTGGTTCAGCCGGCAAAAGCCGCGTGCCATTGGGTATCGTGATCGTTGGTGGCATGTTATTTTCTCTTGTACTTACTTTATACGTAGTACCCGCTTTATATTCTTATATCTCATCCAAAAAGAAAAAGAGTGAGATTGATGAATTGTTAGATGAAAAACCCGGTGAAGCTGCAGCTGAACATGTATAAACTCATTCGTATGACATTGATGAAAAAAATCTTCTTTTCCCTGTTTCTTTTGGTTACAGTTTCATTGCCCGCGCAGCGCCTGCTAACCCTTGAGGAAGCAATCGCAACGGCGCTGAAGAATAATTACGATATACAGCTTTCCAAAAATGATTCATTGGTAGCGGCCCTGGATTATTCTTATCGTAATGCTGTTTTTCTGCCGCGGTTAAATGCTACTGCTGGTACTACCTGGAACAATAACGACCAGAAACAAACACTGGCTGATGGAACCAAAAGGGATCAACGTATCAAATCAAATAATACCAATGCTTCGTTGAATCTCAACTGGACATTATTCGATGGTTTGAAAATGTTTGCGACAAGAGATAAGGCCGAAGAATTTATCAGGCTGGGAGAATTAGGCATCAAAAACCAGGTGATAAATACAATAGCAAGTGTAGTTAATAACTATTATAATATCGTCAGGCAGAAGCAGCAATTAAAAGCGATCGAGGAACAAATGAGTGTAAGCCAGGTAAGAGTGGATATTGCTCAGCGCAAACTGGAAATAGGCACAGGCGCCAAACCTGATGTGCTGCAAAGCCGTGTTGACCTCAACGCACAAAAGGCATCGCAATTAGAACAGCAAACGGATATTTTACAATTGAAGGACCAGTTGAACCAGGTGATGAATGTAAAAGATGCCCCTGCTTATGATGTGGTTGATTCTATCCCTCTTAATGTCAATATAGCACTAGGTGATATACAATCAGGGCTTGAATCCGCAAATCCCTCATTGCTGATCGCAAAGAAGAATATTGATATCGCAGGTCTCACTTTAAAGGAAAGAAAAGCAGAAAGATTGCCTACCGTTTCTTTTAACTCGGTATATAATTTCGCCCGTACAAAGAACCAAACGGTGATCAACCCATTCTCTCCTCTTTTCAACCAAACCAATGGTTTTAATTACGGTTTAACGGCTGCTATTCCGATCCTGAACGGTTTTAATACCAGGAGATTGATCAAACAGGCCCAGCTTGACATACAATACCAGCAGTTGGTTTATGATAACCAGCGTACACTTTTGAATGTTGCCGTATTAAATGCTTTTAACGAATACGAGCAACAGAAAAAAGCATTGGTGCTCGAAGAAGAAAATATTTTGCTGGCAAAAGAAAATGTAAGTATCGCCCTCGAGGTTTACCGTCTTGGTGCCTCTACTATCATACAATTAAGGGAAGCGCAGATCAGTTTGCAGGAAGCTTACGACCGCCTTATCGCAGCAAGATATGAGACCAAGCTGGCCGAAACAGAGCTATTACGGTTGAAGGGTGACCTTGTGAAATAGTTGCTTGTTACTGGTTTCTGGTTATTTTTGACCATAAATCTTCACAATGAATCCACTTGTAGGCATCATCATGGGCAGCGATAGTGATCTTAATGTCATGCAGGCTGCATCAGATATTCTCAAGCAATTTGATATCCCTCATGAAGTGACAGTGGTTTCTGCTCACCGCACTCCTTTGCGCATGGTAGAATATGCACAGAAGGCTAAAGAAAGAGGGTTGAAAGTGATTGTAGCTGGTGCAGGTGGAGCCGCTCATTTGCCCGGTATGGTTGCATCTATTACACCGCTTCCTGTTATTGGAGTTCCTATTAAATCATCTAACTCGATCGATGGATGGGATTCTGTTCTTTCCATCCTTCAAATGCCGAATGGTGTTCCTGTGGCCACAGTGGCGCTTAATGCTGCTAAAAATGCAGGGATATTAGCTGCAGAGATCATCGGCACTTCTGATGAATCCGTTTCTAAAATAGTTGCCGACTACAAAGATTCACTCAATAATGAAGTGATCGAAAAAGTGGACAAGCTAAAGAAAGAGGGTTGGGAAAATAAGTTTGATTAAATCTTGTATGAGAGCTGCAATAAAGCAAGCATTTACTTCATTTCTGTATGTGCTTCTTCTTTTGTCCTGTGCAAAAAAAGGAAAAGACCCAACTGTTATTGTCAAAGAGTTGCCGGGTTATCCATCTGCTTCCGCGATTGAATATGTGAACGGCAAGTTGTACATAATGGGTGATGATGCAACCCAAATGCTGGTGCTTGATACAAATTTGAATATTATTGATTCAGTCCCTTTCTTCTATAGTGAATCAGGAAGAGTTCCAAAAGATAGTAAGCAGGATATAGAATCTATCCTGTTTTTAAATGATAGTAATAAACTAATACTATTTGGCTCTGGCTCACTAAGCCCTTACCGGGATTCCGCATGGTATTTTGATATTGAGACAAAAGAAAAGAAAGCACGGTCTTATCATCCTCTTTACTCAACTATACGGAACCTCGGTATTAAAGAAATTAATATTGAAGGTGCAGTTAAAATTAACGACGAGTTTATTCTTGCTAACCGCGGACATTTGGATAATCCAAAGAATCACTTACTATTTTTCCGGAATAATTTCTTTGTTGAACCCGGAACGATCTTTATAGCACCAGTAACATATACTCAGGATTCCACTTCTTTCCAGGGCATCTCAGGTTTAACCTATTCGCCGGTTAACGATGCGTTGATAATGACCGTATCCACTGAACAAACAGCGAGTGTTTTTGAGGATGGCGAGATTGGGAAAAGCTATATATGGATCATTCATAAAATTTCCATACCCATTCCTGTTACTGAATTTAAGCCCGACAAGATCATAGATCTTGAAAAAATTGACCCGGTTTTTAAGGGACATAAAATAGAATCGGCAGCGGTTATTGGTGAATCAAAAAATTCAATCCGTCTTATATTAGTGGCAGATAATGATGATGGGGGCAGTACTGTGTTTAAGCTTTCTGTAAAATCATAACAGTAATCTAAAATGTCAACTCTAAATGTTTTTAAAAGCCATAAGAGAAGAATTTGACCCATCTACAAACGATAAACTAGGTAATTTCGGGCGATATCTCCACTACCAGCTTTTTAATGACGAATTACTTGTTGGTGAGTTCTTTCACAAAAACATCATCTCCTATTTTTACCTAAACGGTATCACATATCATATACCTAATGAATATATCCCATTTAAAAAGCCTCTTTACAATATAATTGACCCCCAGAACGAAAGCGAAATTCTTTCGCTAAAAAAATCATTTTGGCGACATCTTTTATATAATGAAATAGGTATGGCACAGAAAGGAAATGATATTTATCGCTATAAAAGAACCAGTCTGAAAGTAACAAAGGCTCCATTGTTTGATTATTCAACAGGTCAGCTTGAAATCTATATGACCTCGCCCGGCAACTCTATTCAATATAAAGCAGGGTATAGATTTATTCCGAATGAACATAACAGCTTCAGACCTCTTTCAGACTTTAGTATGACAATAAAATCAGAATCAGAAAATTTACTGCTGATTTACACAGGTCTATTCTTTATTGAAAAACTATTTGAGAAGTAGTTATAATCCCTCAATAACCACAAATTCCCCTTCTAATGTTAACGAATAGTGATAGATTTTTGAAATAATATCCTTCCCCCATTTTGCATAATAATAGCTAATGTTTTCATGCCGCTCCTGCAGGCCATTACCGGGAAATAAATGTTCCTTGATCGCATGTATTTGTCTTTGCTGATCGGCGAATTTTCTTTTTTCTGCCCGCAACATTTTCTTTTCCAGTTCCTGCAGGCGATGGATCGTTTTTAACTTCAATGCCTCCACATGCTTCTCCAATGTCGTATCAATTGAAACAGCCTGCTTTTTTATCATTTCATACAATTGCTCTGTTTCAG
>DASVNY010000594.1:0-2650 GCA_036383615.1 Chitinophagaceae bacterium | reverse complement strand
TGCATCAGCTCAATTATATTTTGTCCCTGTTCCTGGTAAATTCTGACAGTGCAGTTGCCCGCTTTGCCAAAACTGAATTTGAAAAGATCCTTACCATTGCAATCAAGAATGCTGCCATGCTCCACTACTTCATTCGGCCAGCCATGCCACAACCATTTGTAGCTATCGCCTTTTTCAACAAATTCAAGGTCACCTCTTAATGAACCATCGGGTTTTTTGTACTCGCTGAGTCGAAGGAACCAGTATTCGATTCCTGTTCGCGTGGCCCATGCATGATATAATTTTTCAACGGATGTTTTTATATCAATCCGAACAGTGAACCGGCTCCAGTCATAATTCGTGGTCATAGAATCTTATTTAATAAAATATCTCATAATAGGTCTTGTCTCGCTTCTTCGCTCCACTTCTTTAAAACCCGCTTTGATGAATGAAGCACTTAATCCTGTCCACGCAAACACATCAGGCATCTTTCCTTTCCTGGCCTCCTGCGGATAACCTTCAACAATAGTGGCCCCGTTCTTTTTTGCAAAAGCGATCGCTGCTTTTAATAATTGTGATGATAATCCTTTGTTCCGGAATTCCTTTTGAATAAAAAAGCAACTCACACTCCAAACAGGTTTATCATCGATTGGTTTCATGATCCGTGATGTTTCCAATCGCTTATATTCTTCTCTTGGCGCTATGGCACACCAGCCAATTGCTTTCTCATTTAAAAATGCCAGCACACCGATGGGTTTATTCTTCTTTGTCAATTGCTGGATGGCTTTTTTATTAGCTGCTCCTTTTTGTTTTTCAAATTCAGCAGCTGTTAATCGCCATGTCATGCACCAGCATCCACCGCAAGCACCTTTTTCACCAAATAGTTCAACAAACGCATCCCATGTGCCGGCATCTAATGGTTGAAAGTTGAAGACCATATCAAACTGGAATACTATGCAGTCCAATCCGGTTTCCTTCGGTGTCAAAGATCACTGCCATATAACCATATTCGGGACTGATCTCTGTTTTGGGGACCATGATCTTTCCACCAGCGGCTTCCACCCTGTCTAAAATTATTTGCACATCAGGATTGCCATTCAAATAGATCAATGGACCATCCGTAGATGATGGTTTGTGAAAACCACCGCTGTCAACCAATGCTCCGCCTACTCCCATCATATCATCGATCGGGAACATCCGCATTTTAATATTGGGCATATCCAATGGCGCCAGTTTAACATTGAAAATGGCTTCGTAAAATTTGGTAGCTCTTTCCAGGTCGCTGGTACCGATCTCGAACCAACTGATTGCATTTTTCATTTGAGTTGTGTTTATTGATTAATATCCTTTCCTTCTTTGAGTTTTGCAATGTTTGCTGTGATAGCGGTTTTTGTGGCTTCATTCGGAGCTTGCGCCAATGCCTTGCCGGCATGTTCCAAAGCCTTTTTAAAATCTCCTTTTGCCGAGTAGTAAGACATAAACCCGGCATTTACCGCATACACATCTCCATTCTTTTTTTGATTGGCGGTAAAGATCTCGTGAGCCCTGTCTAGTCTTTTTGCAGTGATCAATGACCGGCCATAACCGAGGTATTGGTTGACATTGGCAAAAGCAAGGGCTTCATTCATTGTTGAATCAGCCTGTTGAAGCTTATTGTTTTTGGTATAAGCTGTGCCCAATGCATTCAGCGTAGCAAAGGTTTTTGTCAACGCTGCCCGTTGCGCCCAGGCCAATGCTTCTTCGAGATTGATATTTTTATTCAAACAGAAATTAGCAGCCGCCAGCATATTAAAGGCGTTAAATCCTTTTTGACTTGTTACTTCTTCCCGCAGTTTGGCGATCACAATATTGTCAACATCCACATCAACCCTGAAAGGGATCGATAGCTTTTCCCATTGCAAGGCGATCACGCAATATTTTTCTTTATGTTCAATAAACTCATATTTGAGGTATTCAACACTTTTATCCAAGGCTACTGGTTTTACCGTAACACGTAATGCATCATCTTTATCATCATAATAAAAACTGCCCCATGCGCCTGTTTGTTTGGAAAAGATAACTGTTACACTATCGGGCCATACAGCCATATGCAAACCATAAGACCCGGCTTTGATATCTTTTCCTTCAACCTTTACATCATGCTCAAAGCTGATAACAGTATTTTCATTGGCGCCGGCCCTCCAGGGCATATTGTTCTTATTCGTATTCAGGTTTAATGAACTAAATCCATAAGTAACAACATTACCCGGCCCCCAGATCTTTCCTTCTCTTTTATTTACATCAGGCCTTGAATATTTAATACTGATACTGGTGATCCCGACCTCCTCGGTGATCGTAGCCCGGGGATTGTTGCCACTGGCGGGCAAATCCATTTGTGCAAATGAGTGAATCGTTATAAGAGACAACGACAATAATAAAACGTGTTTCATATAGCAGTTGTTTAAATAAAAGGAATATTGCTTCTTAAAGGTCAGTAAACATTAGGGGAAAACAACGCCACCCATCATTGAATTTGATCATTTCCTGCGGCGATATTCAAGATCATATTCTGTAACCCAGGTTTTTTCATTGTCTTTACTGATTTCGCCCTGCACTCTTACTTTATCTTTCCCGAGGTCATAATAGGTCAGGCGACGGACGGCCAATGTATCTTTGTCGAGTGATAATGAAT
>DASVNY010000593.1:0-2823 GCA_036383615.1 Chitinophagaceae bacterium | reverse complement strand
TTACATGGGAAGGATGGCGCCGTAATAACCTCATCCGTTTTGGAAAATTTACTTCAGGAACCTGGTGGGATAAAAAACCATCCGCTCCTTATCGTATTGTGTTTCCCATACCGGCAGCATCTATCAGCATCAACCCCAACATGGCACAAAATCCCGGCTATTTTTAAACAACCCATTTATTTTTTAAAATCATTGACATGAAGAAAAAGGTATTTATGCTTTCAACAGCGCTAATGATGACAATGCTATTGTATGCACAGCTTCCCGCTCTCAGTAAAAAAGAGCAAAAACAGGGCTGGCAGTTATTATTCGATGGAACAAGCTCAACCGGCTGGAAAAAAGCAGATGGAAAACCTTTCCCTGCAAAAGGATGGATCATCGATAATGGAGTAATACAGGTTGACACATCGAAAGGCGGTCGCGGTGGAGATATTATCACGGAAGAAAGTTTTTCCGACTTTGAACTTACCCTCGAGTTCAGGGTTACGGAAGGAGCCAATAGCGGCATCAAGTATTTTGTTTTTCCGAACAGCTCTTTAGGATGCGAGTTCCAGATACTGGATGATGAAAAACACCCGGATGCAAAATTGGGTAAGAACGGCAACCGCAAACAGGGTGGTTTGTATGACCTGATCGCTCCTGCAGCCGGGAAAAAAGATAAACCGATCGGGGAATGGAACAGCTTACGCATCGTATCAAAAGGTAAGCATGTAGAACATTGGCTGAATGGAACAAAAGTAGTGGAATATGAACGTGGCGGCGCAGCGTTTAGCGAATTGGTAGCCGGCAGCAAATACAAAAACAATAAAGGATTTGGCGAAGCCGCCGCATCCCCTATCCTTTTACAGGATCATGGTGACATAGTAGCATTTAGAAATATTAAAATCAGAAAACTTTAAACGCATTGTTATGGACAAATCAAGAAGAGATTTTATTAAAGACATGGGCAAAGGTTCGGCCGGAGTTGTTATCGGTGGATTGGGTCTTGGCTTTACGGCAAAGAGTTATGCCAATATTATCGGTTCTAATGAAAGGGTAAGAGTAGCTGTTATCGGCACTAATAGTCGTGGCTTAGCGCATATTAGTTCTTTCGCCAAATTACCAGGATCCGAGATCGCTTATATCTGCGATGTAGATGATAAAGCGCTTGGCAAAGGATTGGATGCCGCTGAAAAGCGAACCGGTAAAAGACCCAAAGCTGAAAAAGATCTGCGCAAAGTTTTAAGCGATAAAGATGTCGATGCCATTTCTATTGCCATGCCCGATCACTGGCATTCACCTGCCACGATCATGGGTTGCCAGGCAGGCAAACATGTTTATGTAGAAAAGCCTCTTAGTCACAATCCTAATGAAGGAGAACTGGCTATACAAGCTGCCAGGAAGTATAAACGTATTGTGCAAATGGGTAGCCAGCGTCGTTCATGGCCCGTGCTAACAGAAGGCATGAATGAATTGAAGAAAGGAGTTATTGGAAAAATACATTTGGCAAAATCATGGTACACCAACAGCAGGGGTTCAATTGGTATTGGCAAGCCTGCACCTGTTCCCGCCGGGTTGGATTATGATTTATGGCAGGGTCCGGCGCCACGTATGCCTTTCCGTGATAACCTGATCCATTACAACTGGCACTGGTTCTGGCATTGGGGCACTGGTGAAGCATTGAACAATGGCACGCATGAAATTGATGTCATTCGCTGGGGCCTGGGTATCGATTACCCGCTTCGTGTTAACTCGGTGGGCGGTCGTTACCATTTCAAAGATGATTGGGAAACACCCGATACACAGATCATCACATTCGATTGTCCTGGTGACACAGCAGTAATATGGGAAGGCAGAAGTTGCAATGGTCGCCTCGTAGAAGGTGAGGATCGCGGTGTGATATTTTATGGAGAAGGTGGCAGCATAAGCACCGGCGGCAACAGCTATACCATTTATGACAAAAAGAATAAAGTAATAAAGGAAGTAAAATCAAATATTGAAATTGACGGGCGAAACACTGCGAGCCCCAGTGAAGGATTGGATGTAGTGCATTTCGCTAACTTCCTCGACTGTATTAAAAGTGGTCAATTACCCAATGGAGATGTGGAAACAGGTCATAAGAGTACATTATGGGTGCAATTAGGAAATATAGCCCATAGAGTGGGCCGCACTATCAGCATCGATCAGAAGAACGGGCATATCCTTAATGATCCACGGGCTGCAAAACTTTGGAGCCGTGAGTATGAAAAAGGATGGGCACCTAAAGTGTGATGCGATCTTTTTGTCTATTTCGTTTTCAAACGAGACAATATAACCGGAACTTTTGAGTATGCATTCAGAAGTTCCGGTTTCGTTTTTGTGAACTTGCGGGTTCTGTATCGCCGCTAATATTTACTTATCATCTGCTTCATCCTCTTTTTCGCCGTCCTCTTCTTCATATTCATCCTCCTCATATTCCTCTTCTGCATATGCAAACGAAGCGAACCAGCCGCCCCTTTCGATGAGTTCCTCAGGAGTTCCTTCTTCCATCACTTTCCGCGTTTAGTATTCAAATCGTCTTACCCGCTCATCGTTAAGCATTGCCTGGATGAATTCATCGTGGTTTTTAGCACGTCCCTGTACAATCCAGGTGAGAATAAGAACAGTACCTTCTTTTACCTGGCTATTGAGATTGTATCGTAAATGACAGGACCGAAATAAAGTTTCGAGTTCGATCCTGAGATCATCAGCAACTAAACAATGAATGAGATAAGTCCTGGATTGGTTCCAACGATCAATTCTTGCCTCCAGGTAAGGAAGCAGGGCCAGTACAACAAGGATCAATATGCTTGCGGCGGCAGATGC
>DASVNY010000592.1:0-7976 GCA_036383615.1 Chitinophagaceae bacterium | reverse complement strand
CTTATAAGGAAAATGTCTCCCAAAGTTTTCTGTAATGGACTCTATAATATCATTAGCCCTCGTGTTATGGTCCGATGCTCTTGTATAATTATCGTTCCATAATGTTTGTCCATCACTCACCAAACTACAGGAAGTAATGATATCATTTGTTTTATTCCTCACTGAAGGAACAGGTATCCTGCCTCCTATGCCTGTATTATAAATTACCTGTTTTGCCACATCAATGCCATAGGAAGCCGCATCGCTCATGTAGCGTTGTTTACGGATCCTCATTCTTACTACTGCATCCACACCTAATGCGTCAGACAGATCCTTATCGGTCATCTTCCATGATGCGCGGGCGGAAATGTTTTTCTGCTCCAGTATTTTTTGCGTAGTTGTAATGTCCTGGAAATTTACCGTTGTTACATACTTATTGGTATTTGCATAACGGAGTATGTTATTATAAAGCGATTGCTGGAAGGCAATGCTTTCTGCTTCTTCCAGTTTTGCGATATCTTCTTCCGTCATGTTCTTGGGTTGTGTGCCGGTAAATATCATTTCGGCAGGAACAACAGCTACGACCCTGTGCTCGGTAGTTTGTTCTTCAAAATTTGAAGCGGTATAAACTTTTCGAGAACAGGAAACGAGAATAGTAAAAACCGCAAGTAAGGTTACGGCTGTAATGTTTTGTAGATTTTTTTTCATGGTACAAGATTTTTGCAATAGGATACAAGGTAGTGCCCTGCATTCTGCAATGCAAGTGCTATAACGATTCTTACTGTTGTGAAATTGTGAAAAGCTATTCGCTTACGGCTTCATTGATAAACTCAATAAGGGGTTGCAGGGCTTCAAATGCATTCACTGTCTTCTTTACCAGCTCTTTCGAGGTGAGGTCCGTGTCTTTTACAATGATCATCGCAATAAAGCTTTTTAACTTTAAATATTCAGCAGCAGGGTTGCCAGGTTCATAACCCTTGGGAACACGGCTCAGCAAAAATTCCGCGCTTTTATCAAGATCACCATATACCGATTTGAATTTTTTAGCACCAATGATCTTTTTAAACTCAGCGAAATTGTAATCGATCTCTTGTCTCACTTTTTTCAATTCATCCGGCATAGGTTGATAAATGCCGCCACCTGTAAAACACTGACCGGGCTCCAGGTGAAAATAATAACCGGCAGTAGAAAATGCTTTCTTACCACCTTTATTAATGCTGGCGCCCAAATTTGTTTTATAAGGTGATTTATCTTTTGCAAAGCGTATATCCCTGTTGATGCGAAACAGGCATTCTTTAGCAGTCAGGTTTTTTATTGTTGGGTCTGCTTTGCTATGTTTATCGATCACAGCCTGGATGAATAAGGAAAAATCAGCTTTGGCTGCTTCATATTCTTTTCTGTGTACATCAAACCAGGGTTTGTTGTTATTCTTTTTTAGTTCTTTTAAAAACTTAAGGGTTGACGATTGCAACATAGAACTGCGATTGAAGGATAAAAAAGGATTATGAGGAAATAAATTTAGCGAAGCTTTCCTGGTAATCCTGTAAAATCTTACAAAACCCTGGTTCTATATTCTTCCCCAGTTCTCGCCGCTTTTAATGCGGTAGATGGTCATTTCACTGACCCGATATTTTTTTGCGAGTTGTTTAATGGTAACGGATCGCTTTTTATCAGCCAAAATTGATTTGATCTTTTTCACCTGGTCAGCGGTCAGCTTTAATCCTTCTGTTCTGTTAGCTTGCTTTTTCTTATAAGCAATTTTGGCGGGACTGTTTTGCTGGTGATCGATCATCTGCTCAAGGGTTGCCCAGCGAAGGTTCTTAATGTTGTTGTCAAGTTTATTGTGATTGAGATGAATAACGTATTTGTGTTTTACTGTCGGCTTCTTTAAAAATAACTTAGCCATTTCACGATGAACATACAAGGTTCCTTTATTATCGGGACGATGGAGATTTAAAGTCCTGTATCCTGTGGTGAGTGAACCGCTTAGGGTTTTTCCTTCTTCAAGGATATTTTTTTTATAACTGGCGATGCGGCCATGGGTTGACACTGCATAGCGGTTGCGAAGATGCTTCCATCCGGGGAAAGCGAGGGGCTTCCAGGTTTCGCCGGCTAATTTTCTGATCATAAGCAATCATTTTAGCCAGGGAACAGGTTGCAGTTAATAACGGGGTACTATGTTATCAGTGCAGCATTACTAAGATAAACGATTTGAAAGCCAATTCCTATTATTTTTTGGCGGTCATTTTAATGAACTCCTCTTCTGTGATGATCTTGACACTATTTATCTTTTTTGCTTTTTCCAACTTGCTACCCGCATCTTCACCCACAACAAGATAATTGAGCTTGGCGCTAACGCCACTGAGTATCTGCCCGCCATTTGCTTCTACAATTCCTTCTGCTTCGCTTCTTTTAAGTGTAGTTAATGTGCCGGTAAATAAAAAACTTTGGCCAGATAAATTACCTCCGCTGGCTAATTCTTTCTTTTCATTCTTTAATACCAATCCAATCTTTTCCAATTCTTCCAGCATTTCAATATTGCTTTTATTGCTGAAGAAATGGTGAATGCTGCCGGCTACCTTTGGACCTACATCTTCCAGGTTTTGCAGTTCCTCCAGTGAGAATTTTTTGAAATCAAGCAGGTGTTTAACGGCATGGGCCAGTGTTTTGGCGGTTGTTTCACCTACAAAGCGAATACCCAAACCAAAGATGACCCGGTGCAGCGGTTGCTTTTTTGAGTTGGTTATCGCCTGTTGCAAATTGTCTATTGACTTTTGCCCAAAGCCTTCCATCTTGCCGATCTTATCAAAGTCCAGGCTGTAAATGCCAGGGATATCTTTTAATAGTCCCAGCTCATAGAATTTTCTCACATTGGCTTCGCCAAAACCACGGATATCCATTGCATCCTTGCTTACAAAATGAATGATCCTTTCCACTACCTGTGCAGGGCATTCAATATTGATACAGCGCCAGACAGCTTCTTCCTCTTCTTTAAAAAGTTTGCTGTTGCAAACAGGACAGTTTTTGGGGAATTGAATTTTCTTTTCACTACCTGTTCTTGCATCAGCCATTGATTTAACGATATAGGGAATTACATCGCCGGCCCTTTCTACTAAAACAGTATCGCCGATCTTCAGGTCCTTTTCTTTTATTACATCTTCATTGAAAAGAGAGATGGAGGAAACTGTAACCCCACCGATCGGAACGGGTTCAATTTTAGCAACAGGTGTGATAGAACCTGTTCGGCCAACCTGGAACTCGACATTTAATAATTTACTTGTTCCCTGTCTTGCTTTAAATTTATAAGCAATAGCCCAACGGGGATGATGCGATGTCATTCCCATTTTATCCTGCAAGGCAAAAGAATTGACCTTGATGACCATACCGTCAATTTCATAAGGCAGATCATCCCGTTTTACTTCAAACTCATTACAATATTTAATGACAGGCTGAATGCCTTTAAAAACTTTCTTCTCTTTTTCAGGGCTGCGAAAACCAAGTTCCCATAGCATTTCAAGAGAACCGGAGTGTGTAGTTAGTTCTTTAGGAATTTTTTTTCCGGGGAGTAATGTGAAATAGCTAACATGATAAACAAATGCTTCGAGGTTTCTGCGGGCAGCTTCAGCAGGATCTTTGATACGTAATGTTCCTGCTGCAGCATTTCGTGGATTTGCCAGGGGCGCTAATCCCTGTTCCACCAATTGCTCATTATATTTTTTGAAATTGTTTTTATTGATCAGCACTTCGCCTCTTATCTCCACTTGTTGTAATCCATACTTTGAAAATTTCGCTGAAAGCGGTAATGATCTTATTTGTTTGACATTGGTTGTTACCATGTCTCCTTCCACACCATCACCTCTTGTTGCGCCACGATCGAGCAGGTCATTATCATATATTAATGATATACTTCCACCATCGAATTTTGGTTCAACACAATATTCTATCTCAGAT
This sequence comes from Chitinophagaceae bacterium, assembly GCA_036383615.1. GTDB lineage: Bacteria > Bacteroidota > Bacteroidia > Chitinophagales > Chitinophagaceae > CADEDV01. The sequence continues at coordinate 4,046 of DASVNY010000592.1, read as the reverse complement.
AAACCGGTGAGATCTCTTGCTTTCCTGTCAAAATCCAAAAGATCGTCGCTGCCATAAGAGTTGTCAAGTGATAGCATAGGAACAAGGTGCTGTACCGTTGGAAAATCTTTAGTCAATCCTTTTGCTACTCTTTGAGTAGGAGAGTCGGCTGTAATAAGTTCAGGATGTTCTTTTTCAAACTTCTCCAATGTTTTATAGAGTTGATCATACTCATAATCGGAAACCAGCGGATCATTCAATATATAATAGCGGTGTTCATGAAACCGGAGAACATCACGGAGTGGCTCAACATCTTTTTTAGTGATGCCGCCTGCTCCCTGCTTGATAAATCCTGCCGTAAGTTTTTGAAGCTCTTTGGTTTGCTCTTTTGAATACATAGAAAAAAGTTGCCAGTAAAGTTAATGCCTGGCCTGCATTCAATACTTTAAAAAGCCTCATCGAAAATTAATGTGTCGCAAGTACATATATTTTTCTATCTTCGGATTCCTATTTGTTTGCCATAACCTGTTTTTATGAAGCGATTGCTGCTTATCGTTGGACTTTTCTTTATTGTTATTGCATCTGCTGATGCGCAATTGTTGACCTGCACGCCCGATTTCCCAAAGGATAATGATAATATCACTATTACCGTTGATGCCACTAAAGGCAACCAGGGTTTATTGAATTTTTCAGGAAATGTTTATGTACATGTTGGCTTGATCACAAGTGCAAGCATGAATGAAGGGGATTGGAAGTATGTTCTTTTTGGATGGGGCACTACACCCGTAAATGGACAAGCTACTCCCGCCGGAACCAATAAGTGGTCCTATACTATCAATAATATCCGCACCACATTTGGCGTAGCTGCAGGTGAAACGGTTAAAGCAATCGCCATTCTTTTTCGTGATGCGCCGGGAGATAAAGTTCAGCGTAATGCCAACACAACAATTTTTAATGGGAACATGTATGTTCCTGTTTATGATAATAGTCTTGCTCTTCGTTTCACTCAACCTCTTTTTCAACCCTATTATGCGCCTGTTCCGGAAACCATTACCAAATCAACAGGTGATAATATAGCTGTTACTGCGATTACCAATCAATCATCTTCGATGAAGTTGTATTTGAATGGTAACGTAATTCAAACAGCATCCAGTGCAACAACTATATCGGTCAATCCCACGCTTACAGTGAGTGGAAATACAGAGATCGTAGCAGAAACGGATAATGGGACTGCGGTTAAAAAAGATACGATACGATTCTTTACCGCTCCCGGTATCAATACCGCTCCACTTCCTGCAGGTGTTCGTGATGGTATTAATTACGAAACAGGAAATACGTCTGCCGTATTGGTTCTTTATGCGCCTAATAAAAATCGTGTTTCTCTTATTGGTGAGTTTCCGGGCTATGGATGGACGGAACAGCCTTCTTATGTAATGAATAAAACTCCGGATGGAAATTATTGGTGGGTAAGATTGACGGGATTAACACCCGGAAACGAATATGCCTTTCAATACCTTGTTGATGGAACTATTAAAGTAGGAGAGCCTTATGCGGAGAAAATACTGGATCCTTCCAATGACGGATTTATTACCGCGGCTACTTATCCGCTACTTAAAGCATATCCCGTTGGTTTGACAACAGGTAATGTGAGCATTCTGCAAACAAATGCCCCGGCCTATAACTGGACGATCAATAATTTCTCAAGACCTGATAAGAGAAATCTTGTTATTTATGAATTGCTGGTAAGAGATTTTGTGGCCGCTCATGACTGGAAAACGCTACGGGATACACTTAGCTATTTACAAACGCTTGGCATCAATGCGATCGAGATCATGCCTTTTAACGAGTTTGATGGCAATGAAAGCTGGGGTTATAATCCATCTTATTTCCTGGCACCTGATAAATATTATGGACCAAAGAATTTATTAAAAGAATTTATTGATACTTGTCATCGCAGGGGTATTGCTGTGATCATGGACATTGCATTGAACCACACTACCGGCTCAAACCCTTTGGCGGCATTGTATTGGAATGCCGGCGCTAATAAACCAGCATCAAACAATCCATGGTTGAATGTTGATGCAACGCATCCATATAATGTGTTCAACGATTTTAATCATGAAAGCCTGGCGACAAGATATTTCTGCAGCAGGGTACTTTCCCATTGGTTGCAGGAATACAAAATAGATGGCTATCGCTTTGATCTTTCAAAAGGATTTACGCAGAATGCACAATGCGGGGCAAGTACAAGTAACGAAGCCTGCATCTCTCAATATCATGCGGACAGGGTTGCGATATTAAAACGTTATTATGATACCTGCCAGCTAAAATCATCGGGCAGTTATGTTATTCTCGAACATTTTGCAGAGAATTCAGAGGAGATTGAACTTTCCAATTATGGAATGATGCTTTGGGGAAACAATACTTACAATTTCCAGGAAGCTTCAAGAGGCGTTACGAGCAATACAAATTTCGAAGGCTATCTTCATTCGGTTCGTGGCTGGACAAACCCATACCTCGTTAGTTATATGGAGAGTCATGATGAGGAAAGATTGATGTACAGGAACCTTAATGAAGGAAATACCAGTAACCCGGCACACAATATCAGGGAGCTGAATACTGCATTGAAGAGAGTTGAATTATGCGCCAGCTTTTTCTTAACCGCTCCGGGCCCAAAAATGATATGGCAATTTGGTGAGCGGGGATTTGATCTGTCTATCAATCGATGTGAAAATGGAACGATCAGTAACGATTGCCGCCTGAGTAAGAAACCTCCAATGTGGGAGTACATGCAAAATGTACAACGCAAAAGATTATACGATATATACAGCAGCCTGAATAAACTAAGAGCGCATCCCTGGTATAAAGATGTGTTCATTGCAAACGGCACAACCATCAGTCAAAATATGGGTTCGGTCTTTAAATGGTTGATCGTTCGCAGTGCGACAGATTCATCTATGTTGTGTGTGGTTGGAAATTTCGATGTTACTGAAAGGAACAATACATTCACTTTCCCCTCTTCGGGTACCTGGTATGATTATTTAAGAGGTGGAACGTTTACGGCTACAGGTGCTGCACAAACTATCTCGTTAGATGCGGGTGAATACAGGGTGTTTGTTAGCCGGAACCTCAGTGGTACAGTCACAACACCAGTCACAGGCATTGATCCTTCAGCAGACAAATTACGGGCTATTATTTATCCTAATCCTGCTAATGCAAATTCTTTACTTGAGTTTGATCTGCCTGTGGCAGGTAATGTGCAGGTGTATTTGTCAACTATTTCAGGACAGGATCTGCAAATGATATTTTCCGGCAGGCTGGCTGGTGGAAAACAGCAAATAACTCTTGCTGATAAAATCAATAATTTGCCGGCCGGTGTTTATTTACTCCGGGTGCAAACAGCAAAAGAAAAGCAAACAGTGAAATTGATCATCCGGTAAAACGACCAACGAAAAATAGTATATGGCAAGAACCATCCAATTAAAAACAGCCGAACTCGAAAAGATCAGTCACCTTGATTACTTCAACATTGCCATTTCGGTTGACTGCGTGATACTCGGATATGAAAATAAAGAGCTGAAAGTATTATTGATCAAATCAGACCTGGAAGAATATTCCGGCTTATACTCTTTGTTGGGTGACCTGATAAAACCGGATGAAGATCTTGACAGTGCCTCTTACAGGGTTTTGAGAGAGAGAACAGGATTGGATGATGTATATCTGGAACAGGTGCATACTTTCGGTAGCATTGGACGACACCCTTCGGGCCGGGTTATTACTACAGCTTACTATTCGCTTATTGATGTGAAGCATCATAAGATGCGAGTTGACAATAATGAACTGCATTGGCACCCTGTCAATGAAATAAAAAAACTGGCCTTCGATCATAAAAAAATTCTTGACACCTGCCTGCAGCGTCTGCGGGACCAGGTGATGGATCATCCTGTTATATTTAACCTGTTATCAGAGAAATTTTCATTGAGAGAATTGCAGGAATTGTATGAAGCGATCCTTGATACAGAATTGGATCGGCGCAACTTCCGAAAAAAAATAGCTATTAAAGATTG
>DASVNY010000591.1:0-1704 GCA_036383615.1 Chitinophagaceae bacterium | reverse complement strand
AGCCCGGCAAATATCACCAGCATGAGCAGATCGAAGAATGCGTTGCGCAGGCTGAGGATATAATACAGGAAAATGGCAGCCACCCCGCATATCAGTACTATTTGTATCCCGCTCATCTGAAAATTTTATTTAAAAGTAAATCAAAAACAATCCTGAAACTACTTCCCAATGCCTGTCCTTTTTTACGCGAATAGGCTGTGTAGGTCACGGTCACCGGCACTTCCGTATATCGTAGTTTGTTTTTTTTGATGATCGATAGCAATTCGGTGGCATGAGCCATCCTGTTTTCTGTAATATGGATTTTCATTGCCGCTTTCCGGCTTATGGCTCTTAATCCATTATGCGCATCGGTTAGCAGCAGGCCGGTAAAAAGATAGTTCAGTCTTCTTCCTATTTGCAATAATGTCTTTCTTTTTGCAGGCATATTATGAGCCGCGCCTTTCATGAACCGGGAGCCGAGAACAATATCGGCTTTGCCAGATGCCAATGGTTCCAATAATTTTTCAATATCGGCTGCAAGGTGTTGCCCGTCTGCATCAAAGGTTATTATATACTCAGCATTTTTTGAAAGAGCGAATTCAAGGCCTGTTTGTATCGCTGCGCCCTGCCCGAGATTAACAGGATGCCGGAGCAGGTAAACCGGCAGATCATGAAGCAGTCCATTCATTGTATTTTCAGAGCCATCATCAACTACCACTACATTATATCCATAGGGCAAGAGGTCTTCAATCACCGACCTTATAACGGTTTGCTCGTTATAAGAGGGGATGACAACAAAAACTGCCGAACGATTTTCAGGGATTGACATAAACAGTGTAAAAATATAAACCTCCGTATTGTCCTGCAACTTGAACTCCTGAATCAAGAAAAGCTTTATAGTCCTTCAGGTCTTCTTTTCTTAGAATTACCAAAAGAAGGGTGGTTCTTTTCGCATGGATCGAACTAAGATCATTAAGCGATGCGGGGTCATTTAGTAAAGCCGCATCACTATAAAGGCTAACCCGGTGATTGATATAATAGAAGGGGCCGCCTACCACAACTCGGTCGGCCGCTTGCTTTTTAATAGAACTTTTCAACAGGTCATCTGCATATCGTTGTAGTTTGAGTTCCGACTGCCAGCTATATTCTTCTTTGTTGAATTTTGCGATCCGGTTCGCGGCAAAGATCATTCCTCTTACTGTTTCAACCGTCATTAGGGTGAAAGCAATAAATAAAATGTATTTGACTGCCTTTGAAAGCTGGCTACGATTATGATGATAATAAACAAACACCAGCAATTGGATCATCACAATCGGCAATCCATAATAACGCTGCTCTTCGATATATGTCCACAAGTGCCCGCCCTGCCATTTTTCTTTTTCTACCTGTAATGATAACAGGGCCAGCAATAGCGTGATGGCCCAGGATATAAAGAGCGTGAGATAGGTGAAGCTGTTGTGAAGTGAAATATTTTTTATGCCTTTTTTTAAAAGCTGCTTCAATAAAAAGAAGCTGATAAGAAAGAAAAGTATAAGATGAACGAATTGAAAAACGAGAAGGAGATAGGAAGCTGCAAACGAATTCTCAGGCAGCACCATTAAAATGGTATCAGGTTTAATAAATGAGCCGGGAATAAAAGGGAAAAAGGAAAGCAGGTGTTCGGGAAAAAAACCGCGACCGGGTTCACTTATATAAGTTGCGGACCCGCTGATCGATTTTTGCCAG
>DASVNY010000590.1:0-2471 GCA_036383615.1 Chitinophagaceae bacterium | reverse complement strand
CAATCCTCCGCGTGCGGCAAGGATCAATGCAGTTCTCAATGTGGCGAGCTATGATGGATTTGTTGCCTGCTGGGATGCGAAGTATGCGTATTGGGGAATAAGACCGAATCAATATGATACGACTTTCAAACCCGCGATACTTATAACGCCACCTTTTCCTGGTTATCCTTCCGGGCATGCGGCGATTTCAAGTGTAATGGCGGAATTGTATGGTTATTTTTTCCCTGCGGAAAAAGAACTTGCCCGTCAGAAAGCAAAGGAAGCTGCTGAATCAAGATTCCAGGCAGGTATTCATTTTCGTAGTGACAATGAAGTAGCACTGGAGTTGGGAAGAAAAGTTGCAAATAAAATACTTGAAAAAGTAAAAGCTGATGGCGCTGATAAATAAGAACAGAGATGACACGGATTTGAACGATTTACACGGATTTTATGTGGTGATCCATTTGATCCGTGTTCCCTTATTACCGGCTGTTTTCTTTTGTCCGCGGTGCAGTTGCCGGGGAATCTTTCCTGCTGATACCGCTTTTATTTTTGTACAACAGGAAAGTAGAGATATATCCTAATTCTTCAGCCGTCACCATTTCATCAGGCATATTTTTTTCATGCTGGGCATTAGATACGCGCAATTCATATCCTTTTAATTCTTCAATGTCAAAATCAGGGATCAGTTGCCTGCTCCCTTTTTTTATATTGTGACAACCTGCACAATTAATATCATAAAGCACTTTGCCTTTTTCCCATATCGGGATATAGCCCTTTTTTACTTCTTCAGGCATTACTGCAGGAAACTCATAACTGATCTTTCCCTGCGAAACACAGGCAACCAATACACAAAGCACCAAGAGACATATAATAGTTTTCATATTATTCATTTAATATTCTCCTCCAACACGACGGTTATTCAACGCTTTATTTTTTGAAACAGGTAATTGCGCAGGTCCTGTTTCCATGACGATCTTTTCATCAAGAGAACGGATGAAGTGTAATAGATTTTCTTTGTCTTCAGTTGAAAGCTTGAGCGAGTCTGAAGACAATGTTTGATTGGGTACGTTAAGTCCTTTGCCACTGCCGCCACCTCCATCATAAAAATCGATCAGTTGCTGCAGGCTACGGAACACTCCATTATGCATATAGAAACTGGTATGATTAGCGTTCCTGACTGTGCCGGTACGAAATGCTTTTGCAGTTTCAACGGCAGGGTTTATTTCATAGCGCCCCATATCATTGCTCAATGATTTGAACAGGCTATCAGCCGGAACCCCTAATACTTCGAACTCGGAACCGATATACGGAGGCTTCACCCCATTAAACTGTGGAACAAAATGACAGGTGGCACATTGCGCTTTACTCATAAAAAGATTGAACCCTTTTTTTTCGGCCTCAGTAATATTTCCTTTGCCATTCATGGCTTCGTCAAACGGAGAATAATACCTGCTGAATGTAGAATAGTAAAAGGTGATGGCCGATACGATATGATCAAAGCTGATTTTCTTTTCCTGCGGAGTGTATTTTAATAATGACTTGAATCCTTGTTTATATTCATCACAACTCATGATCTTTTCCATTACTTCTTCGTCTGATGAGCCCATTTCAACCGGGTTGGTGATCACATTTTTTGTCTGCTCCTGCAGGGAATAAAATTTTCCATCCTGCATTAGCAAGTGATTGAAATTTACATTGATCAGTGAAGGAGTGGTTCTTGCTAAACGATCCACCCGGTTAAACTGCAGGGCGGTACTTACCGCTGTGTCAGTAAAATATTCAGTTGGTTTATGACAGGAGGCGCAACTGCGTAGATTATTTCCTGATAAAATGGGGTCGTAAAATAATAGTTTTCCAAGGCGTTCTATTTCAGCAAGCGCATCAGGATCGGTAACGCGCAGAAAAACTCCTTTTGGATTTTGAGCGTTGTACAAATTCTTATTGAATATGGTGATCTCTTTTTTATTTAACGAGTAATCAACAAGACTGCGGGTGACAACATTATATTGATTGATCAGTTTTTGATTCTGGAGAAAGAGTGGGTTGATATAATTCCTGATAAAACTGTAATGATCGAAGAGGCTGTACTCGGAAGGTTGTTCCTCCACGAATTTGACTGCTTCATGATACATCTCCATATATGAAGATGGTAAAGCAGTGCCGGGAAAACTCTCATTAAAGCTTAAATATGATTTATATACTTCAGTCAATAGGATACGTAACTCGGGGATCACTTGTGTGCTGTCAGGACATTCAAAACCTGTACTATAGATCGCTGCGAGGTTGAGCAGGTAAAGCCTGTTGCATAAATAAAAGTTATGGTAAGATCTGCATTCTTTTACAATCGAATCAGCCTGGAATATTTCTGTAGCGATCAATGCCTGGTTTACGAGGCTCAGCAATGAATCTTTGTTAGGTTCCTCTTCGTCAAGATAGAGAGCAGCGAGTGTGAGACCAGCTCCATCTCTTTTGTAAGGCTTTTCAAATTT
>DASVNY010000589.1:0-2128 GCA_036383615.1 Chitinophagaceae bacterium | reverse complement strand
CAGTATTGCCAATAGAGATGTTATTATTATAATCATATACTTCGTTTTCAAAAAACACTCTGTACCAGGTATTCTCTGCGAAAACATTTGCACCGCCCGGGTAAGAATCGTGAACCTTAAAACCGATCTTAAGACCTTGTGTTTGCCAGGTTGCATTGCCGGAAGCATCACTTGTCAGTACTTTACCTGCGCCGGGATTTGTATTGCCGCCTGATATTGCCAGGTTGCCATTTACTACAAGCGCTTTGCCGGTAGAGATCAGGTTCTCAAACTTTGCAGATACTCCTCCACCGCCAAAAGCTTTCGCATATAAAGCCGTACCATAGTTGCCGAATGCAGTAACGCCAAAGCCACCTGCACCGTTCCATCCTTCTACACCTGTTCCATTATTATTGGCACCTCCGTAAACACCCTTTCCTGATTCGCTTTCACCCCGCACACCTATACCAGAAGTAGCTGATTGCCCAAACACGCCTGACTGGCCCGATGAGTAGGATAGTCCATATACACCAGGCGCATTTGTAGAAATACCGCGTACACCATTACCATTCGTTGAAGTTCCATGAACACCTGCTCCTGTGCCGGTACCAAGGCTCGAACCGCTTATTGCAGCAGCATTATCGGGAGAGTTGTTTTGGCCATATATTGCTGTACCATTTCCTGTTATTGCGTGTACTCCAAAACCATTGGCATTATTAATCTTTAATAAAGGTTGCGTGAATGCCGGATTCAGGTTTTTAATATGAATTGGTGTTAAGCCGAAATTACCGGTAGAATCAATTGGCAATTGAAAGCCGCTTGGCGAACCTGATCCAGAAGAGGAAAAGGTTGTCCATAAAGTTCCATTGTAATACCAGAAACTTTTAGCATCTGTATCATATACTAATAAACCATTGGCAGGAGAAACAATGGCTGTACGTTGCACTGTTGTCATACGAGGTACAAGCATTCCTTTGCTGGTACTTTTTACATCGAGCATAGAACTGGCGTCAGCAGTGCTGCCATCTGTATTGATAGCAACATTCTGCGCCTTGCTTATCATAGTCAAACAAAGGAGTGAGATCATTAAGACGAATAATTTTTTCATAAAACAATTTTTAAGGTTTAGTTTTTGATTTTCGGTTTCATGATCAAAGATTGGTTGCGGAAAAGCGGAACAAAAACTTATATAGCCTGTAAGGGGCAGGATTCAAACAAGCCGTAGCTGATCTTAAATAAGCCGTATGAACGCGATTTGCCTATTATGCTGTTGTTTTTCTGGCTGGATAAAAAACGTTTCAATAAAGATTTCATGCCATTCGTTAACCAAAACCGTCCATTCATTCAGTTAAACTTGCTTTCGCTTTAGCAGGGATGTAATATTGGTTAATGATTGAAACAAATGACCATTCTCTTGCTCACCATATTGATAAGAAAGTTCAAAAAGTGGAATGCGGAACGGCAATTGAAATGGCAACAAGCTCTTATTAATAACGGTATCGGGTTCAGAACAGAAGTGCTGGATGTAAAGAGAAAAACAAACCCATTGAAGGATCATGTGAAATACAGCATTCTTATTCACCTGCGGGTGAAAGGGAAAGTCGTTTGTCGCAGGGTGCATACGCTGCTGAAGCACGAAGGTGCTTTACAGCCAGGTGACAAGATCCATATCCGTTATAACCCGTATCATTTGAATTATGTGCTGCTTTGCAGCGATCATTAACCATTACCTCTTACTTATTCCTACATAGCTCACTTCACTTAGCTTGTGAAATACCCCGGTTAAAGCCGGGGCATTTTATTTAAAAGAAACAGACTAACAGTCAAAAAACACTTCATTGCCCAAATTGCACCATTGGTTAACTCAAACTGTCCATTCAGCAGGTTAAACTTTTTTTCAGCAATACAGCGTTGCATCTTTACAGGGCCATTAACCAATAAACCTTTTACTATGAAAAAGGAGATCAAAAACCCGGAAGCCATCATTGTCCTGGTTGTTTCGACAAATGAAGGAGCTAACCCTTCAATCAAGCTTGAACTTAGTTCATACGTTGTGAATCGTTGTCATAAAAAGAAGCAGCAAAAAGCAGTTGATACTTTCATCACATCTCATGCTGATCATTTCCTTTTTCATATGCCATTTTCTTGT
>DASVNY010000588.1:0-3334 GCA_036383615.1 Chitinophagaceae bacterium | reverse complement strand
GTTCGTGCGGAAATGCACAAGATCGACCAGGTGAATCTTACCGATGTAGATTGCTACATGGTGAATGGCAATACTGCCGCGCAAATGATCGACTGGGTGAAAAAAGCAATGGAAACAAACTCATTGCTTGTTATTCTTTTTCATGGTGTAGGCGGAGGCAATGCATTAAATGTATCATTACCCGATCATAGACAGTTTCTCCGGTTTTTGAAACAAAACGAAAAAGATATCATGATCGCGCCGATGATCGCGGTAGCTGAACATATCAAAGACTGGCAAACCCGTGACAAGGCAATAAAAATACAGCAGGCCACGCAGGTTGATTATCCTAACTGGTCCTATTTTATTCAGTATGCATCAAGATACTTTAACCGATAAATCTTGTGTATGGAAAATGAAACTACGAGGTCAAGAAGGAAATTTTTGCATGACATGGGACTTGCAGGATTGAGTATCCCCTTTCTTTCTATGAACAGTAATTGCAGTGATGAACAACCAAAAAAGTCGGGTATGAAAAACAACAAAGCGGGAAAGTTGGGTATTGCGCTGGTGGGATTAGGCAACTACGCCAGCAACCAGTTAGCGCCGGCATTGCAGCAAACAGAACATTGTTATCTCGCTGGTATTGTAACGGGCAGTCCTTCCAAGATACCAACCTGGAAAGAGAAATATAATATCCCGGAAAAGAATATTTACAATTATGAGAACTATGACCTCATACGTAACAACGAGGATATTGATATCATTTATGTTGTATTGCCCAATTCAATGCATGCTGAATATACCATTCGTGCAGCAGGTGCAGGCAAACATGTTATTTGTGAAAAACCAATGGCCATTAAAGTAGAAGAGTGTGACAGGATGATCAAAGCCTGTAAGGAAGCCGGCAAAATGTTGTCTATTGGTTATCGCTTGCATTTTGAACCATACAATTTGGAAATGGCCCGATGTGGCGCACAAAAAATATATGGTGAGATCAAAAAACTCTCTGGTGGATTTGGCTTCAGGGCTGGTCCTTCGCAATGGAGGCTAACTCAAAAATATGCCGGCGGCGGTCCATTGATGGATGTTGGCATTTATGTGATACAGGCCATGTGTTACACAACAGGCATGGAACCAATTGCAGTTACTGCACAGGAAGGTGAAAAAACAGATTTTGAAAGATTCAAAGAGGTGGAACAATCACTCACCTGGCAAATGGAGTTTCCCAATGGATTGATAGCAGAAGGAAGAACGAGTTATAATGATGGAATGAATTTTTTGAAAGCGGAAGCGGAGAAAGGAGTATTTGAACTCACTTCTGCATACAATTATACTGGTCAGCGGGGCTCAACACCAGCAGGAGCTATGAATTTCCCGCTGATCAATCAACAGGCAAAACAAATGGATGCTTTTGCATTGGCGGTAAAAAACAAACAGCAAACAATTGTTCCGGGTGAAATGGGAAGAAGAGATGTAAAATATTTGCAGGCTATATATGAAGCGATGAGAACAGGAAAAAAGATCCTTATTCCAAAAGGATAATCATCAATCAAGTATCATGAGCAAAAAATTAAGAAGCCACGATTGGTTTGGTCGTAAGGACAAAGACGGCATCATCTATCGTAGCTGGATGAAGAACCAGGGAATGCCTACCGATATGTTTGACGGCAGACCGGTCATTGGTATCTGCAATACATTCAGTGAACTCACGCCCTGCAATGCTCATTTCAGGGAACATGCGGAAAGTGTAAAGCGTGGCGTGCTGGAAGCAGGTGGTTTTCCTGTTGAGTTTCCCATTATGAGCTTGGGTGAAACATTGTTGAAACCAACCGCTATGTTGTTTCGGAATCTTGCCAGTATGGATGCAGAAGAAAGTATGCGTGGCAATCCAATAGACGGAGTGGTGTTGCTGACCGGTTGTGATAAAACAACGCCTTCGACAGTAATGGGCGCAGCAAGTGTTGGCCTGCCAACTATTGTTGTTCCAGGTGGGCCAATGCTGAATGGAAGATATAAAGGTCAAACGATCGGCAGCGGCACACATGTGTGGAAGTTTGATGAAGATATGAAGACGGGCAAGATGACACAGGAAGATTGTGAGTTTGCTGAAAGTTGTATGAGTCGCAGTATCGGTCATTGCATGACGATGGGTACTGCCTCAACAATGGCTTGCATGGTGGAATCATTGGGGCTGACATTAAGCGGAGCCGCTGCTATACCTGCCGCTGATTCAAGAAAAAAAGTAATGGCGCAATTAAGCGGCAGAAGAATAGTAGAAATGGTAAAGGAAAATTTGACCATTGATAAAATACTGACAAGAGAAGCATTTGAAAACTCGATTAAAGTGAATGCGGCAGTGGGTGGTTCTTCCAATTTTATCATCCATCTCACAGCCATTGCTGGCAGGATCGGTGTAAAACTGGAGTTGGATGATTTTGATGCGCTGGGAAGTAAAATTCCACTATTAGTTAATCTTATGCCTTCAGGAAAATTTCTGATGGAAGATTTTTACTATGCAGGAGGCTTGCCGGTTGTTTTAAATGAATTGAAAGAGCATTTGCATAAGAATATTATCACCGTTACAGGAAAGAACCATCATGAAAATATTAAAGGTAGTACTGACTGTTACAACCAGGAAGTGATTGCCACTTATGAAAAACCATTGATACCAGAAGCAGGTTGCGTGGTAGTAAAAGGAAATCTCGCTTTGAATGGAGCGGTAATGAAACCTTCTGCCGCCACGCCTGCCCAGATGAAACATACTGGCAGGGCAGTTGTGTTTGAAAGCATTGAAGATTATCATGCGAGAATTGATGATCCCGATCTGGATATTGATGAGCATTGTGTGATGGTGTTGAAATATGTTGGTCCTGTTGGTTATCCCGGTATGCCCGAAGTTGGCAACATGGCTCTTCCCAAAAAGATCCTGCAAAAAGGAATTAAGGATATGGTGCGCATCAGTGATGGAAGAATGAGTGGCACCGCTTATGGAACAGCGGTATTACATGTTTCTCCTGAAAGTGCCATTGGTGGAAACCTGGCATTGGTGCAGAATGGTGATATGATCGAACTGGATGTTGAACAAAGAAAATTGCAGCTGCATGTGAGCGATGAGGAATTAGCTAAAAGAAGAGCGGCATGGACAAAACCAAAACCGGCAGCTACCCGTGGTTATGTGCATTTGTACATCAATCATGTAACGGGTGCAGATAAGGGCGCTGATCTTGATTTCCTGCAGGGAAGTTCAGGATCAGAAGTAACAAGAGATTCACACTGATCAATATAAAACCAAAAGCTAACTATTCTTTATGAGGTCAATTCTTGCATCAGCCATTCTTTTGGCACTATGCGC
>DASVNY010000587.1:0-1763 GCA_036383615.1 Chitinophagaceae bacterium | reverse complement strand
CATTTACACAACACTCGAAGCTTATGCATTGGGGATGGGAAAGGCGGTGCTTTCAAGCTTTTTAAGAGAAGTGCAATGGCGGCTCTGGACAACCGTGTTGATAGTTTTGTTAATGACGGGACTAATTAGGGATTACGATACATTCATCAAACTATTTGCATTAGGCTATCCATTAATAGCATTGACCTTACTTGTTTATCTTGTTGGAACTGGGAAAATACATTTCACTTTCAAGGTCAGTAAGGTTAGTCGTCGCTTCATTGGCAAGATCATCAGGCTTTGCAGTTTTGTTTATTCAGGTGTTCTCATCTTCACTCTTTCACAGGTTTTTGATACCATTGTCATTGCTTCTAAACTGGACGACGGAACTGCTAAAGCAGGAATATTTGGCCTGGCTGCTATCATGGCGAGTATAATCCAGGCACCGCAAAGAGGTATTATTGCCGCATCGATCACCCATTTATCAAGAGCCTGGAAAGATAAGAACATGGGAATGTTGCAACGGGTGTATCAGCGATCATCCATCAACCTGTTACTCTTTGCTGCAGGAATTTATTTGCTGATCGTTTTAAATTATAAAGAAGCGATCCAAACATTTGGCGTGCAGGATAGCTACCTGGCCGGGTTCAATGTGTTTGTGCTGATAGGGCTTACAAGAGTAATTGATATGGGAACAGGAGTAAATGCTCAGATCATTGGCACATCCACTTATTGGAGATTTGAATTGATCAGCGGCATCATTTTGCTTGCATTAATGTTGCCCCTCACGCTTTTTCTCACTACACGCTACGACATTCTTGGCCCGGCTTATTCGGCGCTCATTTCTATTTCAACCTATAATCTTATTCGGATCATTTTTCTTTGGAAGAAGTTCAAGCTATTTCCTTTCACGAAAGAATCAATTTATATTCTTTTACTTTCTGCTGCCTGTTTCGCGGTTTGTCACTATGCATTTAAGGACATAGATGGAATTGCTGGTTTGTTTGTACGCAGCGCAGCATTTATAATCTTATACGCGGGAGCAGCGATATATTTCAAATTATCACCCGACATTGAACCGGTGATGCAAACAATAAAAAAGAGGTTGGGATTGAAAAAAGCTTAACGGGAAGACATAGCAGCGTTGTCCATTCTGCCGGCGCCGATATAACGCTTCAGGTAATAAGCTTCAAACATATCACTTACTACTACTCCCTGTGAAGTAGAAGCATGAATGAATTTGTTATTCTGCAGGTAAATGCCCACATGCGACACACCGCCACGGGTGTTAAAGAAAACAAGATCGCCTTCTTTTAATTCTGTTCTTGATATACGGGTTGAAGCTTTGTATTGTTCACGGGCAGTGCGTGGCAAACTGATACCAAAAGCCGCTAAAAAAGATGCCTGTACAAAAGCTGAACAATCAATGCCTGCTTTGGTGGTGCCACCCAAACGATAACGGGTGCCATACCATTCATCCACGCTTTCCAGCAAATTTCTATTCTTCAGTTGCTCAACTTCAGTATTCAATAAAACAGAATATTTCAATTGAACCGGAGAAGCCATTTCTACCGCTGCGGAACGATCACCATAGATGGAGCCTGAATTGGTCCTTGTTTCTTCGATATTAAGCCCCCTCGTATTAAACGTTTCTTTCTTTTCAGCTTTATCAGCACCTGCTGGCGGAGTGATCTTTGCTGGTGCCGTAGTGGTTGAATTTGTTTGAGAACTTACTGATATATTTTCGATGAATTTTACCTGGTTATTAGCTTTTGAAGAAACAG
>DASVNY010000586.1:0-4789 GCA_036383615.1 Chitinophagaceae bacterium | reverse complement strand
ACTTTATTGGTTGTGATGGAAGGAAACAATAGAAAAGAGATCACTATAAAACCTATTACAACGGGTGAGGAAAGTGGATTGCTATATCGTCGCTGGGTGCGCCGCAACCAGGAAGAAGTAGAGCGGCTGAGCAATGGAGCATTAGGTTATGTTCATATTCCGGGGATGAATGATGGCGCTTACCGGAATACGTATGAAGAAGTGATGGGTAAATATTTTTCAAAGAAAGGATTAGTAGTTGACACACGTTTTAATGGTGGTGGTGATCTTGTTGCTGACCTGGAAATGTTCCTGAGTGGAAAAAAATATATGGACTATGCTACTGATACCAGGAGCAATGGGTTTGAACCAAATTTCCGCTGGACAAAACCAAGCATCTCGCTGGCAAATGAATCAAATTACAGCGATGGACATTGCTATGCTTATATGGTCAAGGACCAGAAAATAAATAAGCTGGTGGGAATGCCTGTGCCAGGCACCTGCACTTTTGCGGGATGGGAGGGTTTGATGGATACAGGCATTCGTTGGGGAGTTCCGCCTGTGGGTGTAAAAGGAATGAATGGAAGTTACCTGGAGAACTCACAAACAGAACCTGATGTGAAAATTGCCAATGATTATGACAAAGCAAGCAAAGGTGTGGATCAGCAATTGGAAGCAGCCGTTAAGGAATTGCTGAAAGAATTAAAAGCATTTTGATCCTTAAAAACTCACTTTAGCTCCAAGCGTGATATAAAACATTTCCTGGCCTCTTTCAGAGAGGTCAGGTCTTCCTTCTATTGTGATAAGATTTTGCGGAATAACATAAGCAGGATTCGCGATCAGCTGCAATTTTCCTTTTGCTAATACAACAGGCATAGAAAATTCATAAGAAAGAATATCAAACTTGTTTACACTTTCTGTTACCTGTTGTTCTGTTGACGGAAAAAACAAGAAACTATTTTTCTTATAGTATGTTCTCGTGAATTTTTGTGTACCGGCATAAACATAAGCTGATGGGTCCAGCACTAAAACAAAACCATTGCCCGGTTCAAATCTAAAAATATGATCGAGCCCTGCGGTGGCGCCATAATCAACATAGCCGCTGAATCGTACATCGCCACCGGCATTTACATTTATAATCTTATTGCTCCAGGTAAAAAGCGAACTGACCTGTGCCTTTAACGCGGATTGAACCAATTGACTATTGTCTTTGTAAAATGGCTTCGTGAATGAAAAGTTGCCACCAAACTTATTTTGCTTATTGGTGAACCTGTAACCCGCAGTGGCCACTGAACCAGCATATTCAAAACTGCTTATCGCGTTATTCAAAAAAACAGGAGCAGCATTGATGTAAAAACCTTTACCGATCCATAATTCTGCCATTGGAAAAACACCACTGCTGCGCAGGCTGTCTGTTCTGCCGAGATAATTCAGATTGGAGTTATAATAAACACCCAGTTTGAATTTTACCGGTTCTCTTTTTGCTGGCAAAGAATCAGCTTGAGCAAATAATGTTACAGGCAATAAGAATACTACTGCGATAACGCAGGAAAATAATATCGGTCGCATAACAAAATTGTTGGTGAAAAACCCCGCCACCATTCCAATGGCGGGGTTCGTTTATTGAGATGTTACGGATTGGCTTATTGTTTCGTAACCGTGGCGCTTGTAGTTGACTTCACTTCTGTGCTGCTGGTAGCGCTAACCTCTGGCTTTACTGATGTAGCAGTTTGCTTCACTGCTTTTACATCTGACCTGAGCTCTGATTGCGCTTTTGCTTTTGTTTCTTTAGCTGCTTCTACTGTAGCCGTTGTTTTATTTTCCACTTTAGTTGCGGCATTAGCTGTTGTTGTTTCTGCTTTGTCAATAAACTGGCTTCCGTTTATCTGCACGGTAGCATCTGCTCCTGCATCAACTCCCAATGCAGCTTGTGCTGAATTGTTTCCTGTTTGCGCTGCTGTGCTGTTTTGTGAGGAAGCAGCTACACTTGCATTTGCATTAGCGTTTGAATTATTCTGCACCGTTGTTTTTGCTTCTTTCACTGTGCTGGCAGCCTGGGTTGTTTTAGCATCAACAATTGTGGCAGCCTGTGCCTTTACATCTATAGCTTTTGTAGTGGCAATTTGTAAGGTAGCTTTTGTTGCCTGTGTTGTTGCGCTTGTTGCTTTTGATACCGCAGCGGTACTGGCTGTGATATTTGTTGCTGCCTGCGTGGTAGCTCCCAAACCAAGATTAAGTTGAGAAAAACCTGTTGCTGAAATGGCAATTGCACATACAAGGGCCATTGTTTGTTTGATCGTCTTCATAGCTTTTATTTGTTTTTGGTGATTAAAAGAACATTCAATGGTCTATAGCGGTTATTGCGAAAAGAATAGCTTTAAATTTTGTGCCAAAACATTAATATGCTGTGTTGGCATTATGAACCATTGTCTTAGGTGGGGTCGGTCGGCTTGTATTTTCAGACGAATGTTGATGAAGAAGGTTTAAGAGATGTGAAAAAAATAAAAAAATTATTTTCCAATCCAGGAACTATCATTTTTCGTATGGACTCCCTAAATAGAAACTGTTTAAAAAGTACCACGAAGAGTCTTTAGATCAGGATCGATCCTCCTGTTTGATACAAAAAGGTATCGCAAAGCTCGCGAGGGAAGCGCAAAGAACGCAAGGTTCTTTGCGGCCACTGCGGTTCATTGCGTTCTTGGCGATACAAAAAGTATCACAAAGTTCCTTTGCACTTCTTTGTGTTACTGAAAACAACTTTTGAGATATGCTCTTTTTTTATTCGATCACATCCTGTAGTAATAAGGCTGTGCAGGCATTTGCTAAAAGAAATCTTTCTTCAGCACTGCTCTTTCCTAAAAACACCATTCCATTATCTATTAATGAAACAGCAGCTACAGCTTGTCCCTGTGCATTACGAAATTCAAAACCGATTGAACCGGCTAATATATTACCTGACTTGCCATTCTTTTCCAATTTTGTAACCGGCACAATTGAATAATATTCGGTTGGGCTTTTAGCGATATAACCAATATATTCTTTGGGACGTGCCTGCGAAAGCTGGTTATCTATTACCATTTCCCATGGTCGGTTATCTTTTTCACCTGCAAAGACCTGCACATAATAATTGCTCGATGACCTGCCTCCCACTCCAAGAATATCCATTCCAATGTTCAGGATACTGTTTGGATTTCTACCGATCTCAAGATCTTTTGCATTGAAACGCGATACACAATATACTTCCGACCTATTTTTTCCATCCGAAAGGTTGAAGCGAATGGTTTGTTTGCGGTTAATATATTCTGTTGAAATAATATTCACCCACTCCATCCTGTTTGTTTCATAATAACCAATACCGGAACGTGATGAATTGCCTTTTGTCCAGGAACGTTTGATATTGGTGCTGGAGTATTCTCCAAAACTTATCTTTTGTTTTATTCTTGTTCCGTTTCTTCCTTTTACGGAGTATTCATCATTATTTGTTTTTAACTCATCACTCACCGTCATCTTAAAAGGAGTGCATCCAATAGCTGTGACCATTGTTATTATAGAAATAAAAAGGATCTTTTTCATAAAAACAGGTTTATTGATTTTCCAACAAAGATGCGGGACAGTATTGTTAAGTCATATTAACAACAGCGTCATTCATCACATTCATGTCATGAATTGATTGAAATGGTGGACTAAGCGGAAACTACGCTTATCGGAAAGCAAAATTTCAACTTGTGAGTGGTCCAATACAATATTCACCAACAGGGCTATATTTGAAGACGCAAAAAGCGTATTGGGATAATCTAAGCGTTATGAACCTGGTAGTAATTAACTGTAATGAAATAGTTGATTGGAACAGTTTTCATGCTGTTTTTAAAAAAGCATTTGGGTTCCCGGAGTTTTATGGGCAAAATATGGATGCATGGATAGATTGCATGACATATCTTGATACAGATTTTTCAACTGTGCAGGTAGAGGAAGGTGAGATATTGACTTTGCAGCTGGATAATATCAGGCAGACAAGGGAAACCTTGCCGGATATTTATAATACTATTATTGAATGTTCAGCTTTTGTAAATTGGAGAAGAGTTGAACAAGGCAATCCCCCGATCCTGGCACTTTCTTTTTATCAATAACTATTCAATGATCCTCAGTTTCGCATAATTGAGCATGATCTTTTTCTCGCCGTTCAAATCAAACTTAACTGTAGCAATCGGGTTATGAGCAGCGCCTTCCAATTTTAATACTTCTCCAAAACCAAATTTCTGGTGCTCCACTTTTTGCCCGGCTTGAAGATTAGAAGTATCGCTGGCTATAAAATCAGCGGAAGGTTTATGCTCAACGACCTTAGCATAAGTTGTTTTCGGAGCCAGGTAAGATGGACTTTCTTTTTTAGCTGAGCTTTCGTTGAAGTAGGTGCCGGATTGCCTGCTTGCGCCACCTGATTCACCATCATTAAATCCTTTCATCCGGTTAAAGGCAGAACCTTTGCTCCAGTTGGTAGCTGATTGGTTGCGGGTGCCACCGCCGGCAAAACTGCGGTCAAGGAAATTGGCTGGTAATTCTTCCAGGAAACGGCTCGGTTCATTTTGCACGAGGTTGCCAAAGCGATAACGTGTATTGGCATAAGAAAGCCATAAGCGCGACTTGGCGCGGGTGATAGCTACATAAAATAATCTTCGTTCTTCTTCAAGTTCTTCTCTTGTGTTCACACTCATGCCACTGGGGAAAATAGATTCTTCCATACCTGCCACAAACACGCATTGGAACTCGAGCCCTGTGGCTGCGTGTACCGTCATCAGTTTTACTACATCTGCAT
>DASVNY010000585.1:0-3340 GCA_036383615.1 Chitinophagaceae bacterium | reverse complement strand
AACAACCAGCAAATGCTTTGTGAAAGGTTGAGTAACAAACTTCAAAATTCATCTGTTCATCTGTTCATCTGTTCATCTGTTCTTCTGTTCATCTGTTCTGTTCACCTCCTTTCCCTTAACTTTGCCCCCACTATGACAATCGAAAAATTACAGGATATGCGGTCCCGCATTGCCGGGATAAGGAGGTTTCTTTGACGTTGAGAACCGACAACAAAAGATAGCCGAAGACAAACAACTCTCACTTAGCCCCGGTTTCTGGGATGATAATAAACGGGCAACAGAAATTCTCAAAAGGATCAAGCTGAATGAATACTGGGTGAACCTTTATGAAGAGGTGAATACAGCCGTAGAGGATTTTGCCGTGCTATTTGAGTTCTGGAAAGGCGGTGATGCTACTGAAGAGGAAACAAAACAAGCCTTTGACAAGTCGTTGAGCATGCTTGATGACGCGGAATTCAAAGCCACATTGAATGAACCCGAGGACGAACTGGCCGCCATCCTGCAATTGAATAGCGGTGCCGGTGGCACGGAGAGCCAGGACTGGGCAGAAATGCTGGCCCGTATGTACAGGATGTATGGCGAAAAGCAAGGCTGGAAGGTAACCGAACTGGATTGGGTTTGGGGTGATGGCGCCGGCATCAAAACAGCTACTTTGCAATTTGAGGGCCCCTGTGCATATGGATTTATAAAAGCGGAGAGCGGTGTTCATCGCCTGGTTCGCATTTCACCATTTGATAGCAATGCAAGAAGACATACTTCCTTTGTATCTGTTTTTGTGTATCCCCTTGTTGATGATACGATCAACATCGAGATAAAGGATAGTGAAGTAAAGATGGAAACAGCAAGAAGCGGGGGAGCAGGCGGGCAGAACGTGAACAAAGTGGAAACAAAAGTGTTTTTAACGCATATCCCTACCGGCATCACGGTGGTTTGCCAAACAGAAAGAACACAGTTGGGCAACCGTGAAAAAGCGATGCAGATGTTGAAGAGCCGTTTGTATGAAGAAGAATTGTGCAAACGGAATGAATTGAAGAATGCCGCCAATGCCAACAAGAAAAAGATCGAGTGGGGGAGCCAGATACGTTCGTATGTTTTCCATCCCTATAAAATGATCAAAGATCACCGTACCGATTTTGAAGTAGGTAATGTGCAGCCTGTGATGGATGGGGAGTTGGATGGATTTATTAAGGCGTACCTGATGAGTGAAAAGGAAAATAGTTGATTAGTTAATTGGTTTATTGGGTGATTAGTTTATTAGGAAGTTTTTTGTGCTTTACGGTGTTTACAAACCAATATGCTATTAGACCAATAAACCATTGAACGAACAAACCAATAAACAGACAAACCATGAGTCTTGGAACTTTTGCTTACCCGATGCCTGTCAATGAGCCTGTGCTTTCTTATGGACCGAACAGTGCAGAAAAGAAAAGATTAAAAGAAGTGTTGGCCGAATTGAAAAAGCAGGACCTGGATGTGCCTATGTATATCGGCGCTAAAGAAGTAAGAACAAATAAAAAAGTAGCGATACATCCGCCGCATGAAGTTGCCCACACGTTGGGGCATTTTTATGCAGGTGAAGAAAAACATGTGCAGCAGGCTATCGAAGCTGCATTAGCGGCTAAAGAAGCATGGGCAAGCATGAGTTGGGAAAACAGGGCCAATATATTTTTAAAAGCGGCCGATCTTATTGCTACAAAGTATCGCCCTTATATGAATGGAACAACGATGCTCGGGCAAAGCAAAAACGCTTTCCAGGCAGAAATTGATTCGGCCTGTGAACTGATCGACTTCCTGCGCTTCAATGTTCATTTTCTTTCTGAGATATACAAACAACAGCCAATCAGCAGCCCGGGCATGCATAACCGGATGGAGTATCGCCCGCTGGAAGGGTTTGTATTGGCAGTAACTCCTTTCAACTTTACAGCGATCGGGGGCAATCTTCCAACATCAGCAGCTATGTGCGGTAATGTGGTAGTATGGAAACCAGCTAACACGCAGATATATTCCGCGCAAATGTTTATGCGCATACTAAAAGAAGCAGGTTTGCCTGATGGTGTGATTAATCTTATTTACGTGGATGGGCCAACGATTGGAAAAGTATGTTTTAATCATAAAGATTTTGCGGGTGTTCACTTCACAGGTTCAACAGGTGTGTTCAATAATATGTGGGAAACGATCGGGAAGAATATGGCGATGTATAAATCTTACCCACGCATTGTAGGTGAAACAGGAGGAAAGGATTTTGTTATTGCCCATAAAACCGCTGATCCCGATGTAGTGGCCACTGCTTTGTTGCGAGGTGCATTTGAGTTCCAGGGGCAGAAATGCTCGGCCGCGTCAAGAGCTTATATCCCTTCTAATATTGCGGAGGAAGTGAAAAAGAAACTGATCGCGGGTGTTAAAAGTTTTAAGATGGGAAATCCCGAGGACTTCAGCAATTTCATCAATGCCGTGATCGATGAGAAAAGCTTCAATAACATCAAAAAATATATTGACAATGCGAAGCAGGATAAAAAAGCTGAGATATGGGTAGGAGGTAAGTGTGATAAGAAAGATGGATACTTTGTGCAGCCTACGATCATTGAAGCAAAAGATCCTAAGTATGTAACCATGTGCGAAGAAATATTCGGTCCCGTGCTGACCGTTTATATATATCCTGCAAATAGTTTTGAAAAAACACTGGAACTTGTTGATAGCACTTCACCTTATGCATTAACAGGATCTATCATTGCGCAGGATAGGGCCGCTGTTGAATTAGCGACCAACAAACTCAGGAACGCAGCCGGTAATTTTTATATCAATGATAAGCCAACCGGCGCGGTAGTAGGGCAGCAACCATTTGGAGGTGCAAGAGCCAGTGGCACTAACGATAAAGCAGGATCGATTTTGAATTTATACCGCTGGTTAAGCGCTAGGACAATTAAAGAAACATTCAACCCGCCGGTTGATTATCGTTACCCTTTTATGCAGGAAAAATAGGGATTGCTATTAAAACTGACAGCGTAGTTGCACGGTAATTGATGCGATAACTTACGTGTTATAAATACTTTACCCAAGTTATCCCCGTCTGTGTATAATTGTTAATTTTTATTATCAACTACAATTTAAAACTTTGAAATGTAATCTGGCCGTGCTATGTTTGCGACCGATTTATTTAACTCAAAAAAACCAAACACATTTTATGAAAAAAGTATTCTTAGTTGCTGTTTTAGTAACAGCGGGTCTTGTTTCTCAGGCGCAGGTTAAATTTGGTCTTAAGGCTGGAGTTAACTTTGCTTCTTTTGCTGGCGATGATAAAGATTTTGGAACTGGAACTGATCCAAAAATGAAAATTGGTATC